>CAZACO010000433.1:0-4279 GCA_964483185.1 uncultured Desulfobacteraceae bacterium | reverse complement strand
GGAGGAGTCGAAGGAACTCTCCTGCATGAACGCGTTCTTCATCAGCGATGTCCTTGAGTACCTCAATTGCGACCTTGTTGTCCGTTGATTCTGCAAGCTGCATGTACAACTGAATCGCTTCGTACTCCGCAGCAATCATGAACCGGGCTGCTCGGATGAGTTCCTCATCAGTGAGTTTTCTGTCGTTCGCTACCCCCGAAAAGGGCGATCCAAATTCTGGCATAACTTTCCTCCTTTCTTCATTTTTGTATGATTTCACACCCAACAGCGTGGGTAACCCGACCCATGAGGGGCGAGGTTAGGGCCTCGTCGTCGGTGGGAAGGATGCCCACGTCCTTCGCGTTGCCGGACTTCCGAACTAGCCGGACTCCGCTAATCGGTTGATATTCAAAAATAATCATCGCAAAAATAGGTGTCTTCAAGCATTAAACCTTCATTTCCATACTCCAAAATGCCCTTCAGCGGCGGCGGAACGCCGTCGGCTGAAAGGCATGGCCGCAACTCTTTCAAATATCTAGTGCAAAGCGGATGGCTCGCCCGACCGCTAACATCTTTGTGCGAGGCAAGGATGTGATCAGAGAACCGATTCTTCCCTTGGAAACAGTCTGCAAATGGTCACAATTGACAGCACAATCCTGGGGCATGCCGTCAGCCGTCGACAGAAGCACTTCGGACGGTATATCGCGGACGGTAGTTGTGATGGGTGCGATGGTAACCTCTCCCAGATATTCCAACACGGAATCACGTGTCAGGATAAGGACCGGACGTTTTTCATCTGGTGATACGAACTTATACCAACGTATTTCACCGTGTTTCATTGGTCACCCCAAGCCTGCTCGGTTTCCCAGACCGAAAACTCATCGGTGGCGACTGGGTCTTGTTCGTACCCCCGACGGTGCTTGCGCTCTAGCTGCTCAAGTCTGTACCGGACAAGCGCGTCTTGCAGTGCCTTTCTTGTGAATGCAGAACGGCTCGTGTTGAGTTCCTTTGAAACGCGGTCGACCGCTTTGACAAGATTATCATCAAGGGTCATCTGAATGGTTCTCATATCACACCTCCATAATGTGGTTTATTATAGCTATATTAATCCACATTATGGGTCATGTCAAAATAATTTAAGGTTGCTAAAATGCAATGTATTGAAACCCCACACGTTATTGCCCGTCCTTTTTCATGCCGTTAGGATTTCTATTGACAAAAAACCATTTTGACACCATAATGCAACCAATTTATGACGAGGAGGATAATATGGCGTCAATTACCGTAAAAAACATACCACAACAGTTATACGAAAAATTAAAAATTATGGCATCTTTGAATCACCGGAGCCTCAATAACGAGATGATTAATTGTCTTGAATCTGTCTTAATGCCGCAGCGATTATCAGCTGCTGATAAATTGTTACGGGCCAAAAGAATACGAACCCAAATTAGTGCCGAGATATTTGATCCTGATGAAATCAAAAAAGCCATCGAAGAAGGCCGAGAATGATCATTGTTGATACAAACGTAATTGCCTGTCTGTATTTGCCAACCAGATATACGCCTGACGCTGACAAATTGCTTATTCAAGAGCCGATTTGGGGGGCCCCCTATCTCTGGAGGAGTGAACTTCGAAATGTCCTTGCCCTTTATCTCCGAAAAAACCTGGTTTCGTTTGAACAGGCGATTCAAATCCAGACTGAAGCTGAGTTGTTAATGGCAGAAAATGAATTTGAGGCCAGTTCCTCCGATATTCTCGATCTTGTTAAAGATAGTACTTGCTCTTCGTATGACTGCGAATTTGTTGCTTTAGCGAAAAATGTCAACTCTACGCTTGTAACCATTGACAAGAAAATCCTTTCCGAATTTCCGTCAATAGCAAAATCTCTCCAACGATTTCTGCAAGAATCCTAACGCCGAAGTCAGGAGCAGCCAGGGCTTCCACTGACCTTTTAAAAAATGATGATTTTCAATTTAAGACGGATTTTCAAAACGCCCAGGCCCTGGCTGTCGCCTGAACTGACAGGTTCGAACCTCATGTGAGTCGATCACGGATCCAAGCCGGATTACGTCGGCAATCGAGTATCGCAAAAACTTGGACTACCGAGGCCCGAACTCTTTAATAAATAGCGAAAGGAAAGCGTTTTGCAAGAAGCCGGTGATAACCGAGGTGTATAGCATGAATCCCGGCATAAAGTTGGAGTGATTCAATATCTGAGAAAATGGAATCAAGAAAGTAATCTCCAAGCCCCTCCGACTGACATTCGTAGAATTCAAACCCCTCCACAAGGTCTTTCTCAGCTCCGTCAAGGATGTCGATTTTCATTTGGTGGATTTCCTAATTCTATCCTTGACCTCATCGAGAGTGGAGAATTTAGCTCTGCCCTCCTGGACTTGTTTCTCTCTCGCCAATAGGACATCTTCGTGCCAAGCCGGTGATGATACAAATTCAGGATTTCGACAGAGATCCTCCCACAATCGCTCCATAGCCACGAGCTTATCTTCGGTTGTCATCTCGTCGAGTGGTATAACAAAAGCCATAATTATCTACCCCCCATAGATATTTTGTGTTATTCAAGTTACCCGATCCGTCGCGAACATGCAACTTCAGGTCCCCGAAAGTTCGAACGATTGAAGATTCACAGCGAGCGCATTCCCCGTTGCTTGCAGCGGGGTTCGTCAGCTTCTGTCCCGTCTTTCCTGCTATGAGTCAAATAGATTTAGGTATGGCATCCCGGTCGTCATCGCCTGAAACAAGAAGATGAACGTAGCCCATTATCTGGGATATGCCAGATGTAGCCGGGAATATAGTGCCTGTTGGCTCTTGGCATCGCATTGAACCATTGCTTTTGTTAGAAGGCCAATTCTTGCCTCAAAATGGGGGTTCTAAGGGTCAAAATACCCCCCAATTATGAAGATTCTATTGTATCATCAATCACTTGACTTGGCCCGACCTCATTCCAACAATCTCATAGAAAGGCAATTTTTCATGACCGTCCCCATATGCCAATTCCGAATAAAGCGTTTTGTTGGGTTTAATTTTCTCCTTGACATAATGTTTAACACCTGTACAATAAGTGGTACATGAAAAGGAGGCTTATCATGAAAGCTATTACATACACAGCCGCTCGACAAAATCTTGCTAAAACAATGGAAAATGTATGCAATGATCATGCGCCAGTTATTGTTACACGCAAAACAACTGATTCCGTGGTCATCATGTCACTAGAGGACTATGAAGCCCTTGAGGAAACAGCTTTTCTTTTACGTTCTCCCAAAAATACAAAAAGGCTTATTGAGTCCATCGCTCAGCTTGAAAATGGAAAAGGAACGGAAAGAGAGCTTATAGGATGAAGCTCATATTTTCTGATAATGCATGGGAGGATTATCTATATTGGCAGAAAACCGATAAGAAAATCCTCCACAGAATCAATAGCCTTATCAAAGACATTAAACGCAATCCATTTGAAGGCATTGGAAAGCCTGAACCACTCAAACATGCCTTATCAGGGTACCGGTCCCGAAGAATCAATGATGAGCATAGAATAGTGTATAAAGCCTCTTCGGATGCCATCCTAATTGCTCAACTTCGTTATCATTATTAATCACTACTATCCAAAATAGATTGAAACCTGTCTTTTTTGACAGGTAAGTACCTGATTTTACACGGTCAAGCTTTCGACTGTGATTTCAGGTTGCCTTTATCCTCAAAATGCTGTCCAAAAGCGGGGAGGCAGCAACTGGGCATTGGCAAGGGTTAAGAAACCTGTCCAGCACGCAAAATAAGGAGCTTTGCGCGCTTACGCCGGCTTCCGATTAAACCGCCAGAAGCCTGACCCCTCCGTGTGCTGTCCAAAGAAAAACCGCTTTTGGACAATAGTGAATAAATATACACAAAACCTAAAGTGGCAAAACTTTCCTGGTCCCTCTTTAGTGACATGTTGGGCACCGACGCGCCATTACTCACTGTCTACTGGACCTTACCTTCAGTGCCGAGATCCCTGCGATTCAGCCACCATAATCCAATAAAGATCACAAACCAAACAGCCGTACGCAATGTCATGGCGCGAAGGCTGTCAATGGCCACGGCATCTCCTAACGCATACAGAATACTAACGCGGATAGCCGCAACCAAAAATTTATCACACAGAGACACAAAGCACACAAAGGGTTTTTTTCTTTAAACCGCCAAAAAAATGCCCGTCTCTTTGTATTCTCGGCGAATAGGGGTCATGAAAAATTGCCTTTCTCACTTTATTAAACTTAAATTCATATCCTGAGCCAATTTTTCCCCCCGC
>CAZACO010000432.1:0-4306 GCA_964483185.1 uncultured Desulfobacteraceae bacterium | reverse complement strand
TGTGGACTTCAGGCATCTGTAACACCCCATTTCCAAACAAACAACAAAAAGACAGACAATGGCGATTACGCAACCCCTCGACGGGATCGGCAATCACCGGCGACCCCGTACAAGATTAAAGTGGAGGAACACATCATGCCCAAGATGCCCCGTATTCTTGTTGTTGACGATGAAAAACCGATGCGGGAAAGCCTCAGCGACTGGCTGAAAGAGGATGGGTACAAGGTCGGCTTGGCCGCAAGCGGGCATGAAGCCGTCGATATGGCCCGGAAAGAACCCTGGGAGGTGATCCTGCTCGATCTGAAGATGCCTGGCATGGACGGGCTCGCGACCCTCAAGAAACTGAAAGAGGTGAGACCCGATGCCGAGATTCTCATGATGACCGCCTACGCAACCGTGGATACGGCGGTCCGGGCCATGAAGGAAGGGGCCTTTGATTATCTGGTGAAGCCCTTTGATCCTGATGTGGTGGAGGTGCAGATCAAGAAAATCGTCGCGCACAAGGAGTTGGTCCTGGAGAACATTCTGCTCCGCAGAACATTGGAAGAAACCTATCAGTTTGATGAAATCATCGGTAAAAGCGATGCCATGCAGGAGGTTTTTGAGCTGATTTCCCGGGTTGCGCCTACGGATTCGACGGTGCTTATCACCGGGGAGAGCGGCACGGGGAAGGAACTGATCGCCCGGGCAATTCACGGCAACAGCAGTCGCTGTTTCATGCCGTTCATTGCAGTGAGTTGCGGCGCGCTCCCGGATTCCCTGTTGGAAAGTGAGCTTTTCGGTTATGAAAAAGGCGCTTTTACCGGCGCTGAACACACAAAGAAGGGCCGTTTTGAGATGGCCCATAAAGGGACGCTCTTTCTGGATGAAATCGGTGATGTCAGCCTCAAGACCCAGGTGGATCTCCTGAGGATGCTGCAGCAAAAGGAGGTGCAGCGTCTGGGCAGTGAGAAGGTGATGGAAGTGGACGTCCGCATCATTGCAGCCACGAACCGTGATCTGGCCAAGGCCATTCAGGAAAAACGGTTCCGCGAGGATCTCTATTACCGCCTGAATGTCATCACTATTCAAGTCCCTCCTCTGAGAGAACGAAAGGAGGACATCCCTTTGCTGGCGGATGAATTTGTCCGAAAGTACTGCCTGGAGATGAACCGGGAAGAGATAAACGTGGGACCTTCTGCTTTGAAACAGTTGATGGCGTATGACTGGCCCGGAAATGTAAGGGAGCTGGAAAATATTATTGAACGGGCCTTGGTGATCGGCCAGGGTAGGGAGATCTCACCAGACGATCTCCCCTTTTCACGGAAGGAAGTGGGGCCGGAGACATTCCCCAAATCGTTAAAGATGACGGAAAAACTGCATATTCAAAGGATACTTGAAGGAACAGGTTGGAATATCAGCCAGGCGGCCCGTGAGCTGGATATCGATCGGCAGACCCTTTACAATAAGATTGAGAAATATGAAATCAAAAGGGGAGATTCTTAAATCGTTTTGGCCAAATGTGTTATCATCTCCCCCATCGGTTTTGTGGATGAGGGCATACTTGACCGCATCGCGGGCCATATTGAGGCGCGGTGCGGCGTTATGTGCAGGATTTTTCATAAAATGGATAAACCTGAATATGCCTATGATGAAAGGAGATGTCAGTATAATTCAACATCAATTTTGAAACATCTCTTCAGATGTTGCCCTGACAACGTCTTAGGCTTTATGGGCGTGACCAACGTCGACCTATATGTTCCTATCCTTAAATATGTCTTCGGTCTGGCGGAGATGAAAGGGCAATGCTCTGTCATTTCGATGCACCGGCTTCGACCCGAATTCTACGACCGGCCTCCGGATCAGGATCTGCTGGAGGAACGGGTGAAGAAGACCGCGTTGCACGAGCTGGGTCACTGCCTCGGTTTGACCCACTGCAAGAACCGCCGTTGCGTCATGTATTCTTCGGTCAGGATCGAGGACACCGATATGAAACGGACGGATTTCTGCCCTACCTGTTATGAACTTTTCAAATGGCATCTTGATAAAACCATCCAGCCCCTCCATTCTTGATTGCCTAATTTTTAGACATACTGTCTTTTTGTTCGGCACTTATTTAATATCTTAACTAATTCAGGTAGATATGCAATATCTGGTTTGTTTATGGAAGACAAATGCCGAAAATATCGACATATTTAGAGGTATTTTGGGAAAAGCGTCGATCCTCGATCGTCAATTTATTTATATTAAAATCAGTAAGTTGGAAATATTCTGCCGAAGAGAGCCCGTTGGCATGGGCCTTGCTTGTTACCTTGATAACAGCGTACACACAGAACGATATTTTGTTACAGGAGGGAAAAATGGGAGCCAAGGCTAAAGAGGAATCTATGAAGATTGTGCCGCCGGGAAAGAAGAAATGCATATGGATGGAGGCAGGGGTTGTTTCATACAAGCTCTGTGACAACAACTATGATTGTTCTACCTGCGTCTACGACCAAGGCATGCAGCTCAAGGTCGCGCGGCAAAAAGAGGCCGCGCAGCTCTCGAGCCTTGAGGCATCACCGGATAAATTCACTAAGACCTGGGTGGAGACAATGATGCAACTTCCTGCTTCCCATCGTAAGTGCCGTTATATGATCACCGGTGAGATCGACCGCAAGATATGCCCCAATGCATATGAGTGCGGCAACTGTTCTTTTGACCAGATGATGCAGGAACGCCTGCAGGCAGAGGCCCTTCCTGCAAAGGCGCGGATCCAAGTGGCCGGTTTTGAGGTGGCTGAAGACACTTACTACCATGAAGGTCACACATGGGTCAGACCCGAATACGGCGGGCGTGTCAGGGTCGGCCTGGATGATTTTGCACAGAAACTTATAGGAAGGCTCAGCAGGATTGAAATCCCAGCTATCGGGCGTGAAGTGAAACAGGGTGAGGTTGGATTTCAAATCAGATTCAATGGTGAGATGGCGCAGGTCCTTTCTCCAATCGATGGGATCGTGTCACATGTTAACAATCAACTCCTGGATCACCCGGAACTCGTCAACGAATCTCCTTATGAAGCGGCGTGGCTATTTATTGTTGAGCCCACAAAACTGCGGAAGAATTTGAAAGGGCTCTACTACGGGGAGGAAGCCCGGAGATATGTGAACGAGGAAAGGGAAAAGCTCTTTGCCATGGCGAATGAGGATCTAAGGATCGCCGCTGATGGTGGTGAGTCGGTAAACGATATTTTTTCCGAGTTGAAAAAAGACAAGCGGATCAAATTTGTCAAAACCTTCCTAAGAACCTGATCAGGGAGCAGGTTTCGTAGGCTATTTCCTACGTGTTTTCTCACGGGTTGCGCGGCTAAGGTTCCGCGCAACCCTACCTGAAACGGTTGGGACCCGATTCCTGACGGATATCAAGGAGCTATTCTTTTATCTGGATTGTCTTTTCTCCAAAGAGACTGAATCGAAGCCAGTCAAATCCAAAGCGCATCAAGGTCACGTCATCGCTCTCTAATTTCTTCTTTAACCCTGAATCGACCTGGAAGCGATCAAAAAAATTGCTTTTGAATATAAATTCCTTGAACTTATCCAAGTTATAGGATGCCATGAAAAACATCTGATGTTTTTGCGGGATGTGGACCTTGGGGCCGAGCGTCTTAGATGAGGTGACGATGCCAAGCCATGGATCATTCATCGCGGCATATTCTTTCACCCCTTCATGGTTCAGCCACTCATCCAAGGTCCAGGCCTGTTTTTCCCCAAATCCCTGGCAGTGGGATTCGGCCACCACAAAAAACTTGTTGTGCGCGTCATTTTCACCGTCTACCACGGCCGATGCTCTTCCAATCGGATACAGACGACAGGCCTCCGGACGATCCTTGTAGATGGTGCACCCTTCCCTGGTCACAAATGGACAGGCTCCTTTTGGGTCGCCATTCATTTTCAATTTGACCATGGGAAAACGGTTGTGCGGGTCGATGACAGTTTCTGTATAGTCTCGCAAGAATTGATCAGATGTAAGTTGCAGACGTCTTTTCATCCTCACAATGTCATAGGGTGTGAGGATCAGGCGGAGTTTGGCGCAGCATTCGGTAAAACAGGGGACTTCCTTGTGGCATCCAAAATGGAAGCGGTTGTCCGTGAGGGGTCTAAATACCACCTTTTCCTGCGGGCTATTCATTGGACAGATCCTTTTTCGGCATGGCGCTCTCCTTGACTTGCAGAGTTTTTTGCCCAAAAAGGCCGAATTTAATCCAGTCAAAAGAGAATTTGAGGAGTTCCACATCACTTCTCTTCAGCTTTTCGATGGTGAGATCGTCCATCTCAAACCGATCCATGAG
>CAZACO010000431.1:0-4315 GCA_964483185.1 uncultured Desulfobacteraceae bacterium | reverse complement strand
TACTGGATATCGATACCGATCGCCTTCGCTATCTGGATCAGGTCCTGCACGGCCGGCTCACCACCTTGAGCGCAAATCCGTATAATATCGCTGAGGCGGTCAGACGGGCGGACCTGCTCATAGGCGCCGTTCTCGTAAAGGGTGGAAAAGCGCCGTGCCTCGTGACGAGGGATATGATTCGCAGGATGGAGCCGGGAAGTGTCATTGTGGATGTGGCCGTAGACCAGGGGGGGTGTTGCGAGACCATCTGTCCCACCCGGCATTCGGACCCTGTATACGTGATGGACGGCGTTCTCCACTACGGGGTCACCAATATCCCGGGCGCTGTTCCCCGAACGAGCACCTACGCGCTTTCCAATGCCACCCTCCCTTACCTGATGAAACTGGCAGGCGAAGGGATCTCACAGGCCATAAAGAACGACGATGCCCTGGCAAGAGGCGTCAATATCTACAACGGAAAAGTCACCTACCGAGCAGTAGCCGACGCCCTTGACCTTGAATATACCCCTCTTTCGTCCATATGGTAGGCTGCCGGCGTGAGCCTCTCGGATCGTTGCTGGATACTCGTATGAAACTGGAAACTGGGGCTGTAAACCGAGCAATGATGCTTCAAATCTTGACGTTACCCTTTGAATCCCTGCTTCATATTTGGTTGATAGTATTCCTTAATTTTAGGCACTTTAGATCACTTTAGGCATTTTAGGCACTTCTTTTACTGGATACTCGATGCTCGATACGGGTCGGAACGAAGAATAGATCCCGCAGAATCCGGGATTGCCGTTCTCAACTTTAGGCACTTCAGTTCACTTTAGTACCTTATTTCCAAGTTTTCTGTCACAAAAAACAAGAAAATGTATTTGTAGCTCTGTATGATCCGTCTCATTTAATCACACGAAGCCGCGAAGAACACAAAGAAAAGGACGTTTTTCGGTTCGTTATAATAAAAATCCTTTGTGTGCTTTGTGTCTTTGTGTGTGACATTTTTGGTTGCGGCTATGCCGCGTTAGCTCACTTGCCCTTTACAAGGTCGTGAATCTCGCCGGCGAGTAGACCCTTGGATCCACATGTTCGGTACGGCCGTCCACAATGAGATCAGATGCGATCTGCCCTACGGCCGGGCTGGTCTCTATCCCGGCGCCCCCCTGGCCAGAAAGCCAGAAAAATCCCTTCACAAGAGGGTCTTCCCCGATAATCATGACCTGATCCTGCGCAAAGGTTCTGAGCCCTGCCCATTTTTGGGCAATGGATTTGGGCACTAATCGGGGTGCGAGGTGCTTCAAGCGTTCGATTGTCTGTGCGATCCCCAGTTCGTCAGGACGGACATCGCAGGGCGGCATCGGGTCCTGGTCCATAGGGCTGGCCATCAGCCCGGCCGATTCAGGAGCGAAGTAAAGGTCGTGGCTCAAATCAGCGACCAGTGGCCACTTTTTGACAGCCAATCCCTCAGGGGCCTTGAAGGTGACGATCGTTCGGCGATAGGGCGTCAGTTGAACCGGGGAATGGCCCGCCAACCCTCTGACCTTCCCGGCCCAGGCCCCTGCCGCGTTGATGACCCAGCGGGATCGAACCTCGCCGGCCCCGGTAATGACGCCGGCGCACCGGCCCCGGTCTACCCTGATGCCCAGGACCTCCTCATTGCACCGGAGCTTCGCGCCCCGGCCCCGGGCATGTCTGAGATAACTCCACAGAAGTTCGTTAACGTCGATGTGTCCGTCTTCCGGCAGGAGCACTGCGCCGTCAAAATTATCAGGAGACACCACCGGAATCCTGGACACGGTCTCTTCCTGGGACAGCACATTCACAGCAGCACCCGATTGCCTGAGGTCCGGAACCATCTGAACGACCTGTTCCCACAAAGACCCCTGAAACAGGATGAGAATGCCTGACTGCTGAAGCAGGGGGTTCTCTGAAAACCCGGGAGGCGGATTGCGGAGAAATCGTCCGCCCAACAGTTTCAACTCAAGGACGGATGGGATAAGGTCCAGTTCAACCAGTACAGCCGCCGAGCGGCCTGTGGCGTGATAGCCGGGCTGGGTCTCCCGCTCGAGAATCAGGATATCCGTCATCCCCCGCTCAGCCAGAAAATAGGCCGCCGAGGCGCCCGCAATCCCGCACCCGATAATGATAGCCTCGAAATCGGACATGCAAATTCCTCCGGCACTATTTCTCGTCAGACACAAAGCCTCTTCAAAATCTGCTCTCTATTTGACTTCCGAAAATGACCATGGTAACATGACCATGTCATTAAAAACCATCTTTTGGTCTGATGCAAGGAGTCTCTTATGGAAACCCAAGTGACGAAGTCAAGATTCAAGCCCCGTGCCCTGGAATATTTTCGAGAGGTGGAACGCACCGGAAAGACATTGATCATCACGGATCGCGGAAAACCGGTTCTGAAGATTGTCCCCTATTCCGAAAGACCTTCCGAAGCTTTGAGGATGCTGAGAAACTCTGTTATCAAGTATGAAAATCCCACGGATCCTGTGGGGTTGAATGACTGGGAGTCGTTAAAGTGATCGTACTGGATACCCATGCCTGGGTCTGGTTTGTCAGCAACCCCGAACGGCTCTCCAAGGCGGCAAAAAAGGCTGTCGATGCCTCCATCGAAAATAATGAGGTATTCATATCCTCTATCAGTGCGTGGGAGGTGGCCCTGCTGGTCGCCAAAGAGAGGCTGAAACTTACAATGGATGTAACCGACTGGATAAGCAAGTCGGAAAGACTGCCGTTTCTTCAATTCGTACCCGTTGATAATTCCTTAGCGGTAAAGTCGGTTAACTTGCCACAACCCCTCCACCAGGACCCCGCGGACCGTATCATCATTGCGACCGCCATGAACATAGGCGCTCCGATCGTTACCAAAGATGAAAAACTACGGGGTTACCCCCATGTAAAGACCCTATGGTAGGCTTCCGCACGACCCTTCCAACCCAACAATCATCCATCGTCTTCAGGTTGCCCAGGCTGATCCATCAACCTGCCCATTCGGTCGGTTCCGCCATAGACGACAAGGCACTCTCAAGGCGGATTACTCCACCCAGTTGAAGGTCCTTTCAACGGCCTTTTTCCATCCGAGGTATCCCTTTTCTCTGTCCTCATCGGCCATGTCCGGCTGCCAGGTCTTATCGGCAATCCAGTTCTTGTGCAGTTCCTCCAGTCCCGACCAGAAGCCGACGGCCAGACCGGCTGCATAGGCAGCTCCCAATGCGGTGGTCTCTGCCACCTTGGGCCGGATGACCGGTACTGCGAGAGTATCTGCCTGAAACTGCATCAGAAGATCGTTGTAGACCATACCGCCATCCACCTTGAGGTGGGCCAGGCTGACCCCGGAATCTTTGTTCATCGCCTCAACGATATCACGGGTCTGGTAGGCACAGGCCTCCAACACCGCCCGGGCAATGTGGCTCTTATTGGCGTATCGCGTCAGGCCCACCATGACTCCGCGCGCGTCAGAGCGCCAGTAGGGGGCAAAGAGTCCGGAAAATGCGGGCACAATATAAACCCCACCGCTGTCCTCAACTCTATTAGCCAAATCTTCCACCTCAGGGGCCTTGGAAATCATCCCTAAGTTATCCCTGAGCCATTGAACCAAGGCCCCCGCAATGGCGATGGATCCTTCAAGGGCATACACCGGGGGTTGGCCTCTTAACTGATAGGCCAAGGTTGTGATCAACCCATGCTTTGACACCACCGGATCGGTTCCGGTATTGAGGAGGAGAAAACATCCGGTGCCGTAAGTGTTCTTGGCCTGACCTGTCTCGAAACAGTGCTGTCCCACCAGGGCCGCCTGCTGGTCCCCCAGTGCACCGCACACAGGAACCCGGGCGCCCACCGGGCCATCGTTTGAGGTCATGCCCCAAAAATCGGCATCAATGGAAGGGACGATTTCAGGGAGGATCTCTCTTGGGATGCTCAGGACCCGCAATATATCGTCATCCCACTTCAGGGAGCGCAGGTCCATGAGCATGGTTCGGCTCGCGTTGGTTACGTCGGTCACATGGGCCCCTCCTTCAGGTCCACCCGTCAGCCACCAGATAACCCATGTCTCCATTGTTCCGAAGCAGACATCCCCTTTCTCGGCAGCAGCCCTGGCATCCGAATTGTTCTCGAGGATCCATTTGATTTTCGGGCCGGAGAAATAAGTGGCAATCGGGAGACCGGTCTTGTCCCTGAAACCGTCTATCCCCCGCTCTCGAATAAGGGCATTGCAGATCCCATCTGTTCGGGTGCACTGCCAGACAATGGCATTCCCATAGGGTTTCCCTGTATGTCTGTCCCAGAGCACGGTGGTCTCCCGCTGATTCGTTATCCCGAT
>CAZACO010000430.1:0-4316 GCA_964483185.1 uncultured Desulfobacteraceae bacterium | reverse complement strand
TTGATTTGTGCCGGGGTCTCAGAAAGCCGCCAGGGCGGGGCGATGACCCAGTCGCTGCCGATGACAGGGTGCTCCACCTGGAGGAAGACGCCCCGGTCACGAACATGGGGGTCCTTGAGCAGCCCCTCACTGCTGAGGGTGGGTACAGCGGCAACGCCTGCCGTTTGCAGGCGTGCCATCAATTCATAGCTCTCTTTGTCCTTTGTCCATTCTGAAATAATCAGATCAAGTTCGTCCTGGTGTTTATAGCGGTCTTCGGGAGCGGCAAACCGCGTGTCCCGGATAAGGTCGGGTCGGTCCATGGTACGGCAGAGTCCCTCCCATTCCGGGTCGGCGTCTACGGCGATGCTGATCCATTTGTCTTCGCCCGAGCAGCGGTAGCAGTTGTGGGGGGCGATTCGGTAGCCTTTGTTCCCTTGACGGGTTTGAATCCGCTGGTTCATTACATAGTCCAGAATCACATCGCCGATGAGCACGGCTATGCTTTCCTGGGAGGCCATATCAATGTATTGTCCCTTGCCGGTACGCTGTTTCTGAACCAGGGCGGCCAGAATGGAGGCCGCAGCGGTAGTGGCGCTCCTCAGGTCGATCGCACCCATGAAATTGCTGGGGGGCCAGTCTTCATAGCCGGTAATGGCGGAAACCCCGCCCAAGGCCGCAAACGTCGGGGCATACCCTACATATTCCCTTTCCGGCCCTTTCTGTCCGCAGGCCGATGAGGAGAGGTAGATCAGGTCCGGCTTTATCTCCCGAAGGGTCTCATATCCGAGCCCGAGTCGGGGCATCACGCCGGGCCGCATGTTCTCCATGACCACATCGCTCAGCCCCGCCACCTTTTTGGCAAGGTCGATGGCCCGAGGCGCCTTCAGATTGAGGGTGATACTCTTCTTGTTGAGGTTGAGGTTGTCGAAGACCTCGGATTCGTCAGGCCCGGAGAACTGTTTTCCCGTGCTGAAAGAGAGATTTCGGGAGTGATCCAGACGTATCCGGCTTTCCACTTTGATGATTTCGGCGCCCAGAAAACCGAGGAGGCAGGTGGCGTAGGGGCCTGCCCAGGCTGATGTAAATTCTGTAAGTCGCACGCCCTCGAGAGGTCCTTCTTTCATTTTAAATGACTCCTTCTGATTTGAGCTCTTTCAGCTCCTCTTTTGTATATCCCAGTCTCTCACAATAGATCGCTTCATTGGCTTCGCCGAGGAGCGGGGCGGGGCGTGCAAACCGCCACGGGCTTTCGGAAAATCGGGATGCGGAGGTGGGTATCTTCAAAGGACCCAAAATCGGATGGCTCACGTCCGCAAAGAAACCCCTGGTTTTGAGCTGCTCCGAGTTCATGAGATCCTCGGCCGAATGACAGGGCGAGACCGGGCAGCTCAGGGCCTGACCTTTGCGGAATATTTCCTCTTTGGTGTGTTGGGTGGTCCATTCGATCAGCAGTTTGTTGATGGCATCGGCATGCTGGATCCGGGCGTTACGGTCTTTGCACCAGGGCGCATTGGACCATGCCGGATTCCCGATCAGCGTCATGAGGGCGTTCCACTGGTGCTCTTCCGGGGTGATGACCACGATGTGCCCGTCCTTGCACGGGAGGACGCCGCCCGGCATGCGTGTCTTATTCCCCGTGCGGGTCATGACAACCTGGTCGTTGGCATAGGTGACGCTCTCCACCCGCTGCATGGAGATCAGGGCCTCCTGCTTGCTCATGTCAATGTGCTGACCCCGCCCGGAGATACCCTTCCAGTAAAGCGCGGCCAATACGGCCACCACCGCCACCAGACCGGGATCATAATCGCTGGTGTTGCCGCCCGCCTTGACAGGCGGTCTATCCGAATGAGGGGAGAGGAGGGGGAGCAGATAGGCCTGGCCGCTGACGTGTGACACATTCAGGGCGCGGGCCTTGAAATCCCGGTAGGGCCCGGTAAGCCCGAAGGGTGTAATGGACATGACGATGATGCCTTTATTGATCGCCCTCAGGTCGCTATATCCGAGCCCCATCTGTTCCATATGGCCGGGGGGATGGTCTTCCACCAGAATATCCGCGCCTCTGGTCAGCTCCAGAAAGATCTGTCTTCCTTTAGGACCTTCAGGATCGAGGGTGACTCCCTGTTTGTTGGTGTTGAGATAGAAAAAGAGCCCGCTTTTTTCCGGATGGGGTGTATCCCCGGGAAAGGGGGGCATCCGCCGGGCCGGATCTCCATCCACCGGCGGCTCGATTTTGATCACCTCGGCCCCCAGATCGGCCATTATTTTTGTGCAGTAAGGACCGCTTACCAGAGAGGAGTATTCCAGGACGGTTACGCCGTCCAGGGCGCGATCGTGTAGTCCTTCGGTTTTTTTGTCGACTTCTGAGGTATGAATAGTCTCGTCCTCCATTTCTTACAGACTAAAACGGTAGTTGGTTTGAGGGACACGCTGCTGTCCGGAGTCAAAAATTCCCCCCTCAAAACGGGGGAAGAGCCTTTAAAAATGCCTCGATTCCCGGCGGACCCGGTACCGGTACATCAACGAAAGAATCTGTGCAATTTCGTCGAGTCGATCGTAGACCCGTATCTCCTCTTCATTGAGATCATAGATCACCTGGCTTTCCCATGGGGCGAAGATGCTCCCGATAAGGACAGGAAGACCGAACGCCTTCTCCATCCCCACATAGCCGCGTATGATCTCCTTATTGATCTCCAGAAACAGGCGAAGCCTTTCGGGCGCCTTCTCATCAAGCATACCCGGTCGGCCCATGCCGTGCAGTATGATCGCGTCCGCCTCCCCGGACGTCAAGATATTGCGGCCTAAGGCAAAAAGGAGTTTCTTATCAAAAAAGAGTCCCGAAGCGCCGATATCCACCGGATTCTTTACAGAGGCCCGTACAGGCATGCCCAGATTCCTCAATTTAGACTGGAGCGTTTCGCTCAATTCTGGGACTCGAAGGCCTTCCGCTTCGAGGGCATCGGTCAGGGCAACGCCCCATGACCCTCCCATGGTCAGGATGACGATCCGATTGCCGTACATGCACGGCCTTTCTATGAGGGCATGCCCCAGGGGGAGCAGGAGTTCCATGGTGGGCGAATTGAGGATGTTCGCCTGAGCGAGGGCGCCCTGATAGATTTTATGGATACCGGACAGGGCGCCGGTGTGGCTTCTTGCCGCCCGGGAGGAGTCTCTAAATTTACCCGCCTTATACATGATGATGGTCTTGGTCCGTGAGACCTCCCGGGCCACCTCCAGGAAACGCTTTCCATCCTTGATGGCCTCCACATACATTAAAATGGCCTCCACTTCAGGGTCCCTTCCGAGATGTTCCAGGAAATCGGTTGTGGTCAGATCGGATTCGTTTCCCGTATGGACGAATTTTCCAACCCCCATCCCCTTGAAAAAGGCGTGCGCAAGGAGATCGTAAATGGCATAGCCTCCCTGACAAACGGCCGCAAGCTTGCTTTTCACCAGATGCATTTCAGGCGAGGCAGATCCATTGAATTCGGCGTGCAGGTTAAATGTACCGCTCACGTTTGGGCCTAAAAGGCGCATCCCGTAAGAACGGGCAAGGCGGACCAGTTCCCGTTCCCTCTTCTTCCCGTCCTCAACAGCCTCTCCATAACCCGCTGTGATGATACTTATCCCTTTCACCCCCTTGCGGCCGCACGCTTCAATAGCCTGTTCCACGGCCTTCGCGGGAATCGTGAGGATCGCCAGATCCGGGGATTCCGGAAGCGACCCGACCTCCCTGTAGGCGCGGATGCCGAAGACCTGATTGGCCCGATGGTTGACCGGATAGATCTTCCCGGGATAGGGCCTGGAAAGGAGGCCATTCATGATAAATGAACCCCACGACCCGGGGCGTTCGGTAGCGCCGATAACCGTTACGGAATGCGGTTTTAGAAAGACATTCAGGTCCGATTCTGTGGGCACAATTTTTTCCTCTCTCCCAACGTCTAGGAAGTTATATCGGAACGAGTCGATATGGTTCGATCCTTTAAGGGGATGGATTGCTGCCGGCGATCACTTCCAGGTGTGGTCCTCTCCCAGACAATATGAAACGGAACTTAGGACAAAACAGGCGCCGTGTCAAATAAGAGTTTAAGAAAAAACCCGGCTGCAAATCGATCCGGGTCATCTGCCGGGTAAAAAACGATCCTTGAAATCGCTGAATATTGACGATGTGAAGTGCCCGAGGTCGGGGGGAGCCGGTTTCGGCGAAATCTCCGGCCAGGGGATTTAGATGGGATACACCCATATCTCCTGAGGGGCAGGGTCAAAAAGATCCGGAGCCTGACCTTTGAGGGATATCACGTCCTCTCTATAACCGATGGGATATCAAAGCATCCCTT
>CAZACO010000429.1:0-4319 GCA_964483185.1 uncultured Desulfobacteraceae bacterium | reverse complement strand
CGCGTCAATGTTGTATACCGCGTACGCAGCATACTCCCCTAAATCGGGGATGCCGACGTTGACCGGGTGGCGATACCAGGCGGAGTTGCCATGAATCCAGGAATGGAAGTCACTTAAACAAGTTCAGTTCGTCTAACCGACGGTCCTCTGCCTCTTGGGTTTTGATATATTCTCGAACCGTCTTTTTATCACGGCCTACTGTCGACACAAAGTATCCTCTGGACCAGAACTGTTGCCCTGCAAAATCTCTCCGTTGGCCCACATCGTTGCGTGCTATATGAATGGCACTTTTGCCTTTGATATACCCGACAACCTGCGCTACCGAGTATTTTGGAGGTATTGATATGAGAATGTGCACATGGTCCGGAGACAGGTGCCCTTCTATCACCTCACTCTCTCGGTTACGTGCCAGGTCCCTGAAAACCTGGCCCAGGTATCTCCGAAGTTGCCCGAAACCGTTTTTTCGGCTCTCCATGCGGATCCCAAGGAATTCACCCGTCAGATGCGAATTGCTGCAGCCATTAAGTGGTACGAGCTGGCAGGATATCGCAGAACAAGGGAGCCGATATTGCAGGTCTTCCCGGGGCTGAATTCATGGATGCGTTATGATATTGGATTGGATCTTGACAAAGAAGTTGGTATTTGTTAGAAGAATTTTCAAGGCAAGAAGCCCCGCGGGGGTGCAAGAAGCACGATAGCCCCAAAAGATAACAAACTGTAACTAAAATATCACCAAACGCCACGAAGGCGGTTTCCTCCGGGAAGGGGAAACTCTCGTGGCGTTTTTTTTACAGGAAAGGAGATTGACTTACTGGTAAAACCGTTTAAGCGTGAAGGACTGTTGCTCTGCAAGTGACATTTATACCGATCATAAGTCAGCAGGACATTCTGAATATTACCCTTGGTCGCGCACTATGTTGGTCTTACGGCCTCTATATGTGATTCTGGCGGCTTCGGCTAAAAAAATGGATACACTCTCACGAATGTCCGGCAAACGGGTCAGTTTGTGATGAATCTGGGAGGCAGAGATACTTGCCCCAAAATCTGTAAGTAATTCGGAGGTATAAAAGATGAGAAAAAGCCAATGGATAATCCCTGTGATCGCAGTCTTGCTTCTCTTGGTGACCAGCGCCTCTGGGGCCGACGACTCCAGGGCCTGGTTACCAGCAGCAAAAAATAGCCTAACTCAAGGCATGGCCGTAATCGGCCTAAATAAAGGCGATTCTAACCTGCTTGTTCTGACCAATGCTGGGTATGGCCAAATCGGTAGTGCCACCACCGAGGCCTTTTTGGATCTGGCGCAGGCAAGTACCGGCTGCAGCATCGGTGCCAGGTCTTTATTGACCGTTCACGCCTCGATCGATGACCCGCTCTGGTTTTCCATTTTTCGGAAGGATACAGGAAAGCTTATTTTTGCAAAATGGACGGGGGAAAAATTTGATCACCAGGCGCTAAACGCACACCCTGACAAGATATTGACGCCGGAGGGATGGAAATCAGCGGCATCCGGGTTAATCGGCCCTAACATATTTTCTGTGGTAAGTATCAGCTTAACCTGGGCACTGGATCCCCCTTGGCCCCTGCTCCTGGCTTCAAGTTTTCATGACCATTTTTGTCCAGGGGTGAACGCAGGATACATTGTCGGGGAATACGTAAAAAGGAAAATCCCCCTCGGCATCGGAGACAAATACGTTTTTGCCACGGCCCCGGCCATATGCCCGGCCGATGCCCTTCAGTTGATGTTCAACACCACTGCCGGCAAATCATCCGGGTATGCCATGGCTATCAGCCCAAAGGCGATAGCCACCTACAGCAGAGAGGGAGCCAGACCAATCACCGTCGCCATGCGTGTTAATGCAAGGGCGGACACCTGTACAGGCTCAGTGATTGGGTTTCGCTGGGATAAGGCCTATAAGGATACAGGTGTAAAAGCTGATGAAATCGCGCCCCAAGGAGGTAAGAGCAACCCCATTTTCTGGGTGGCCAGGGTCAAGATGTCCCGGAAAATGGTTCAAATCCCCCTAGAGCAGCTTTTGGGTTATGTAATTGAGTTGAAGAGGTTTTCCGGTAAGGCTAGCGTGGCCAAGAAAGTCGGCGGCGGCGATCCTTACGCCATGGCCTGGGAACACTGACACTTGATCGGTCCACCGCCGGGAGACCAGGAGGGGTTCTACCGGCGGTAGACAGCGGTGCGGAGAAAACGAGACTCCGAATCTGTCAAACTCATGTCTTACGATACCCAGTAACCAGCATCCAATATCCGGCATCCACTATCGAGTATCCAGAATCCAGTCCCCGGTTTCCATTGACTATTGAATCAGTTAAGTATAAACAACAGCCAGTCAGCATTCTCAAACCACGTTTTTTCTTTCAACCCGCTAAGGAATGAGGACTTGAAATGGTAGACGGTTGTCAAAAAACTCTGTTACTTCGGACAGATGGAGAGCGGGGTGAGGAGTTACATTATTATGACTGCGCAGTTTGACTATGAAAAAGTGTATCGAGAATTCTCTTGGGACAAGTGTGTGAATGAATATCTCGATTGGCCGAGAAATGGGTATTTCAATATCACTCATGAGGCTATTGACAGGCATGCCGGTGATCCCAAGAAAGTGGCTATTTTCTACATCTCGGCCGATGGGCGAGAAGAAAAATACACGTTTCGCGAGATGAAGAATCTGACCTCTCAACATGCCAATATGCTCCGAAAGCTGGGAGTGGAGAAAGGCGACTGCGTGGCCAGGATGTTGCCGCGATGCATCGAGAACTACATCACTTTCCTGGGCAACTGGAAAGCCGGGGCGATCGATATTCCTGTTTTCACAGCCTATGGTCCCGAAGCCTTGGAATACAGAGCGAAGAATTCCAAAGTCAAGGTCTTGATCACCGATGCTGATAACAGACCCAAAGTAGATAAGATCGCCGGAGGCTTACCGGGGGTAAAGATCGTCGTGGTCCCCGGGCCGAATGGTGAGGGGCTCCAGGATAGGGACTATAACTATCGGGAGGAACTTTCAAGCGCCTCCAGAGAATTCGATACAGCTAAGATGAAGCCGGATGATCAGGTGCTGGTGCATTACACTTCTGGAACCACCGGCACTCCGAAAGGTGCCATGGTCAATCAGAAGGGTGCCATGTTCATGATCCCCTACTCGATGTATTCGCTCAATCTCAAGAAGGACGATATGTTCTGGGGCTTTGCCGATCCCGGCTGGATTTATGCCCTGTTCACTGTGGGGAGCTCCGTATTGATTGCCGGTGGTTCGCTGCTCGTTTACGGTGGGCGCATGGATGCCGAGAATTGGTACAAAATCATGGACAAATATGAAGTCACCAATTTCGCGGCCGCTCCTACCCTTTACCGGATGATCATGGCCGCTGGGGATGAATTAGCGGATTCGTATAAAGGCAGGGTAAAAGCGTGGCGTTACACCTCCGGCGGAGAATATCTTGATCCCAAGGTGAGTCTGTGGTTCAAAGAGAAGTTTGGGGCAAGCATCTCCGATCAATACGGACTGACTGAGATTGGGATGGTGCTTGGCAACTATCCATTCATGCCTGCGAAACCGGGCTCTATGGGCCGTTCGATGCCCGGTTACAATGTTCGAGTCGTAGACGAAGAGGGCAACGAGGTTCCTCAAGGGGAAACAGGGATCATTATGGTTGAGAAGAACGACTTCTTCCTCGGCAGCGGTTACCTGAATGAGCCCCAAAAGTGGCAGGGATGCTTCGTCAAGGAAAAATGGTATAATACCGCGGACATGGCTGTTATTGATGAAGAAGGCTATTTCTTCTATCGGGGAAGAAATGATGACGTCATCTCCAGTTCCGGCTATAGAATTGGTCCGGCTGAGGTAGAGGCAGCGGTTATGAAACACCCTTCGGTGGCAGAAGTGGCGGCCGTCGGCAAGCCCGATCAGCTGCGCACGGAGATCGTTGTGGCATTCGTGGTCCTCAAAGCCGGTTATGAGCCGTCACCCCGGCTGGCTGAGGAAATTCAAAAACAAGTCAAGGGATCGTATGCCGCCCATATTTATCCGAGGGAAATCGAGTTTGTATCCGAATTGCCCAAGACCGAGAGCGGGAAGATTATGCGGCGCGAACTGCGCAAGCGATTCAAATGAGTTCGAACTGAACAATCGAACATACGGGGGGCATGAAAAGGCCGCTGACGATCCAATGTCTTAATTGCCCAGTTCCCTAAACGTATCTCGGATTTGAGAGCAATAGCATTTCCAGATGATGTATATCATGATTTCAATAGGTTGACAACTAATTGATACTGCATAATATTTTGACGTCAAAAGGCTGGGCTTGAT
>CAZACO010000428.1:0-4320 GCA_964483185.1 uncultured Desulfobacteraceae bacterium | reverse complement strand
TTGAAAAGGCCAAGAAATTCAATCAGATAAAGATATTGAAGAACGTAAGGGTCAAGGCGCTTGAGCCGGCATTTAATTTTTATGGGATAGCCCCCGCGAATGTGTCCGATTACGGCTGGCGCATAGCGGGTTTCGTTTTATTCTATGTGTTTTACACCATATGGTGGGGCTTTTCCATATACTTCCTTTGTGAGGGTGTCGGTCTGCTCATGACAAAGTCCAAGAAGAAATCGGAAGCCTAAACATGGCCATCGGTTCTGCAGGGGCGGCCTCGGGTCGCCGACAAGGGCCGGAATCCCGTTCCCCCATCCTACGGTGAATGGGTCTCCGGCCCGAAGGAGAATGTCCCTACTGTCCTTCCCAAAAGAAAGAACCGTCTTATCATTTTTAGAAGTTCACCTTATCTTGACCTTTTAAGTCCAGTATGCTTCGCGCTTCCTGTGGGGTTGCGGGTTCCATGCCCAGCTCTTCTGCAATGCGGATTATTTTTTTGACCTGATCTGCATTGCTCTTTGCCAGGACGCCTTTTTGAAGGTATAGATTGTCTTCGAGACCGACGCGAGCATTTCCGCCCATGATGAGGGACTGGGTACAGAGGGGAAACTGATTTTTGCCAGCGGCACAAACGGAAAACTCGAAATCCCCGATGGTCTTTCGGGCGGTTTCCACCAGGAAGAACAGGTTTTCCGGGGTGGCGGGTATGCCTCCGAGGATACCCATGACGAACTGGACGTAGACCGGTTTCCGGACCCAACCGGCATCGATGGCGAATGCCAGGTTGTTGATCATTCCAACATCATAGACCTCGAATTCAGGTTTGGTTCCGTAACGCTCAAAGATAGAGAGGTATTCCTTCATGGTTTTGAACGTATTGGGAAAGATGAAGTCCTCCGTTTCCTCGAGGTATCTTTTCTCCCAGTCGAATTCCCATACACTGTATTTATCTACGATATGAAAAAGCCCGAAATTCATCGAGCCTGCATTGAGTGACGCCAGTTCCGGCCTGAGGTTGGATACCACCTTCACCCTTTTCTCCACGGGCTCGCCAAACCGTCCCCCTGTTGTTGTACACAACACGATGTCACAGTGGTTTTTCACTCCCTCCGCAATTTCCCTGTACACATCCGGGTCAGCGTTGGGATGTCCGGTCTCGGGATCCCGTACATGGAGGTGCGCGACCGCCCCACCCGCTTCATGCACTGCTATCGCCTCGTCAATAAGCTGTTGGGGGGTAATCGGCAGGTAAGGAGACATGGTGGGGGTATGGATTGCCCCTGTCAGGGCCGCGGTGATGATCACCTTTTTATGTGAGTGTTTTTCCATTCTCTATTGTTCATTCCCTTTCAGCCAGGAGGTTTTTCCGGGCCTGAGGTGGAAGTTTCTAAAACTCCACTTGATCTATCCCTTTGAGTCCCAAGATGCCCCTCGCCTCATCGGGTGTGGCCGGTTCCAGACTCAGTTCCCTGGCAATCTTCACCACCATGCGCACCTGATCCGCACTGGAGGTGGCCTGGTTATCCCGGCCGGCATAAAGTGAATCTTCCAGCCCCACCCTGACATTGGGGGCTCCCATGGCCATGGCCGTGGTCGCCAGAGGTATCTGATGTCGGCCCGCGCCGGCCACAGACCAGGTAAAATTTCCCTTCCCCAATGTGTCAACGGCTTCTTCATACATCCAGAGTAGATGTTTGATGGAAGGGGTCATCCACCCCACCAGCGGACCGAACACGAACTGAAGATGGGGAGGTTTTTTTGCCAGACCCTCTCTCATAAGCCAGGCCACATACCCGATATGACCCAGCTCATAAAGCTCAAATTCAGGCTTGGTGTCGGCCTCCAGCATGGTCCTGGCGTACTCCATGTCATCCCCCAGGGTCGGGCGCATCAACATGGTGTCCCGAGTGGATTCCAGATAATCCCGTTCCCAATCATATTTGAATTTCCCCTCATACCGGGGAGTCAATTCAAACATTCCCAGATTGAAAGGGGCAGGATCAAAGGAGCACATCTCCGGTTTCAACGTCCTCACCGGGATCAGTTTTTCTTGAACGGACTGGTTGGGCCCCCCCCCTGTGGTGGGCAGGAGCACCAGATCGGACCGGGACTTGATCTCCCCCATGACCTCCTTGAACAGGGCTGTATCCGCGGTGGGCTTGCCGTTTTCCGGCAGCCGCACATGGATGTGGGCAATGGCCGCTCCTGCCTCCCGCGCCTTTACGGCATCTTCCACGATCTGTTCCGGAGTCAGGGGCAGGTAGTCGCTCATGGCGGGGATATGAATGGCGCCGGTAATGGCGGCGGTAATAATAACCTTACTCATAATGGACCTCCTTAATTCTAAAAACGAATAGTCGTCAATATACTTGTTTCCCGGTCTCGTCCCAGGTGTAAAGTTCAATGCTTGTCCGCAAGGTTGGAAGGCTACAACTTGCCCCACCAAGCGATTCAAAATCGTTTTTCTCCATCCCAATCACCCCCTGGTACACGCCCAAAGAGAGGGTTATCTTCCCGGCCGATCCATGGCCATGCGGCAACGGTGCAGGATGGAAAGGACCTCAAAGGGTTCCTCGATCAGCCTGAACGTGGGCACCCCTTTGGGCTCAAGAAAGGCCTTGGCCTCCTCCATATACTTCTTGTCACCGCTGAAGGTGACGTAAACGGGCTTATCAGGATACTCCTCGGCCACTTGGACAATGAAATCCAGGGGGGGAACACCGGTCCCTTCCGTAAGCATCAGCACCGGCACCACCGCGTCGATATGGGGATCGTTCAAAACGGCCCGCATCCCTTCCCTATAACCAAATTCGACGCCGTGTGTGCTGGCTGAGGCCCAGATGTCCACAGGATTTCTCATACGGATGTATGACGGACTGATTTCCTGTAGCCTTTTGCGGTTCTCCTCTTCAAGCTGCGGGACCTGAAGCCCCAACTCGTTGTGGCACAGGTCAGAGAGCACCACGAGCATGGCCCCTGAAGGGGTCAGAAAACTCACCCTCGGTCCCCGGGGCACCGGCATGACGGCAAGGGCCTTGGCGGCCATGAAAAGATGGGAATACCTGTGAATGCGCACAATGCCTGCCTGTCGAAGGGCCCCATCTGTCACGCGGTCATCCGAGGCCAGGGCCGCGGTGTGGGCCACGGCGGCCCTGGCCCCTTCCCGAGTGCTGCCCCCTTTTAAAAGGATAACCGGTTTTCGCCTGGTGACCCCCTTGGCCACTTCAAGAAACCGTTTGGGGTCTTTGAAGCTTTCCAGGTAAACAAAAATGGCCTTGGTCTCCTCGTCCTCTCCGAGATATTCCAGCACCTCGTTTTCATCCACGTCCAGCTTGTTGCCCAACCCCACCACCCGAGCCACCCCGAAGTTTTCCTCGGTAAGAATATAGCGCATGGTGTGGGTGGCGAAATTGCCCGTCTGGGCGAGATAGGAGATAGGTCCACGGGGAATCTTTCCTAACGGAAAAAAACTGGATGTGAAACCATGGGGGGTTGAGGTGTGACCCGACGTATTGGGCCCGATGACCCGGATTCCCGTCTCCCGGATTAGCTCAATAAGATCCCTCTGGAGCATTTCCCCTTCCCGGTCCACTTCGGAGAAGCCCCCTGCTGCCAGAACAGCCGCCTTAATCCCCTTTCGGGACACCTGGCGAAGGGCCTCTATGTTCAACTTGGCAGGAAGAATAATGATGGCAAGATCGATCCCATGGGGTAGTTCCTCGATTGAGGAAGTGACCTTCCTCCCCAGGATCTCCCCGCCTTTCGGATTCACCAGATGGAGTTCACCCTCAAATCCGTTGGCCAAGATGTTCCGAATCACATCGTTTCCGGGCTTGTTCGCCTTTCCTGAGGCACCGATCACAACAACGCTCTTCGGCTCGAAAAACAGTTTCAGCCGGTCGGAAACAATGTCCTGGTCAGTCTCTTGACCAGCGCTCTTCTTTGCCATTTTTTTACTCATGCACGCTCTCCATAATACTGCAGACACTCACCTCTACATCGTGGCCGTTGATCCCTTCCCATTCCCGCCGCCCCGGCAAAATGCCCCAACAGGCACGGCCAGCGCTGTCATAGAAACGGCAGAACAGGATGATAGTCCATTTTCATCTACTTCTCAATGTTTGCCACAGCTCGGATCGGCGATCCCGTGCTGTCTTTGATCTTCAGAGACACCCCAACAAAAAGATTTTATTCTCTTATCTTTATGGAGAACTCCTTTCTTGCCCTTCTGGGGTGTTCCTTACTTAGGGCTCGCTCAAAAATAACTTCATATTTTTACATCTCAGCTTCAGGCCATCTTCGGCCGCTGCTCAATCGTGAAGTCCT
>CAZACO010000427.1:0-4321 GCA_964483185.1 uncultured Desulfobacteraceae bacterium | reverse complement strand
TCAGCGGGATTAACCACAGGAATATGTTGAATATTTTGAGGATTAAAATCCGAACGCAACCCCAGGGGAATAGGCTTCGCATTCCACGGGGCAGGCCCAGGGATTGGGCGAAAGGGGGCGTTTTGCAAAGGTCTCCCTTGATAAGTATGGATGAAAGACGTATATATCGATCGTGAATTGTTGAGCATTTTTCAAAGGCCCCCCGTCAACTCATGAACAGAAGAAAAAAAGAACTGACCCCGCTTGGGGATATCATTCGGAACCTGCTCACCGACGGGACCCTGCCGTTCGATCCCAATGATGTGGATATCTGGAAGGTGTGGGATGGGGTGGTCGGTCAAACCATTTCGGAAAGTGCCCGGCCGTCACGGATCAGGAAGGGATGCCTGAAGGTCACGGTTTCAGATCCGATCTGGCTCCAGGAACTCACGTTCCTGGAATCAACTATCCGGGAAAAACTGAACAAGAAATTGGGCCGAAAGGCTATTAACCGGATAGAATTCAAGGTCGGCCCGCGATAGAGAAGTTCCCCTGGCCGAGGAGAGGGGGAAGGACCTCCAATCCGGGACGTCCCCCCAATGACGACTCTATCAATACTAATTTGGCATCCGATTCCAGGCCCGGGTAATTCAACTGGACACGTTTCGGTTCCAGGTTGAACCGCCGCAAACGAACAAGGATATCTGTCAGACGAACGGCAGGATAGATCAAGGCACATCGTCCTTTCTTTTTCAGAAGATAACCGGCTGCGTGCAGGATATCGTCAATAGATGCCAGGATTTCGTGCCTTGCGACAGCCCTTTGCGGATCGGGATTTACGCGGCCGCTCCTGATCTTGCGATAGGGGGGGTTGCAGATAACGACATCGGCCGATCCCCCGGTCACGGGCGGATGTTTGATATCCCCTAAAACGATTCCCATCTTATGGTCCAACCCGTTCAGCAGGGCATTCCGTACGGCCTGGGAGGCCAATTCTTCCTGGATCTCCAGGCCCAGCACATGGCCAACCGGCTTTGTGAGGAGCAGAACAAGCGGGATGATGCCGCACCCGGTCCCGAGATCGATCGCCACATCTCCAGGCCGTATGGTCACAAATTCGGACAGGAGAATAGCGTCGATAGAGAACCGGTAGCCGGCCCTGGATTGGATCAGTCGCAGACGGCCTTCCAGAAACCGGTCGATAGACTCGCCGGGCAGGAGCTTCGGATTGACGATGGATGATTGACGATGGACGATTGAAAAAACCTCTAACCCGGATAGACCGGAAAAGTGCCTAAAGTGCCTAAAATGAGCTAAAGTGCCTAAAGTTACAAATGCCTAAAATGCCTGCAACCCCTAAGGGGCCCTCACTATCCAGCATCCAGTATCGAGTATCCAGCATCCAGCCTCACGGGACCTGTATGATTTCATAGGGGTCTATCTTGTTGAATACCAGCCCCGTCAACACCTTGGGATAAAAATAGGTCGACTTCCTTGGCATGACAAGGGAGTTCCCCGCCACCTCTTTGACATGGTCGATCTTGGTGGGATTCAGCAGGAATACCATCTGATATTTTCCCGATGTCACCTCTGACACTGCCGCTGACATATTGCTTTGATACTGAAAGATCTCCTCATCATCCAGATCTTCTTTACTGAAACCCAGAGATTTCTGAAACATGAATCGGGACAGAACCAGGACATCAAGCGCCTTGAGGGAGGGATGAAGGTCATCTCCCATCTCTGGTCTCATACCCGGTTTGAGGGAGAGGAGACACCAGCGATCACTCTCGTGCATGTACCAGCCGAAAGCAGCCCGATGTTTCCCTGCCTTCTCGAGTTGCTGTTTCAGTTCGGTGGATGCCTGGGACATGCTGCGGGTGGCAAGGGGGAACACTTCCACATCAAACCACTGCCTCACCTTTTCGAGGAAAGACCCGACCTCAAATCCGGGAACCTTCTTTAAAAGCCTGTGGGAAGGAAGGATGGTGAGGCCCTTGTCATTCATGCTGGAAAGGTACATCATAACAAATTCATGGGACCGGTTCGCCGGTCTCTGCCCGTATCTGGCCCG
This sequence comes from uncultured Desulfobacteraceae bacterium, assembly GCA_964483185.1. Taxonomy (GTDB): domain Bacteria; phylum Desulfobacterota; class DSM-4660; order Desulfatiglandales; family Desulfatiglandaceae; genus CAZACO01. The sequence goes on along the minus strand of CAZACO010000427.1, from coordinate 2,268 downwards.
CATCATGTCCCTGTAGTTCCGTGAGGTCTCATAGCGGTGATGGCCATCGGCAATGAAGATGGCCTTGTCGGCCATGGCCTGGCACACCTTCCTGAACAGATTTCTTCGGTTGACGATCCACAGCCGGTGCCGGGTGCCGTCTTCAAGATTGAAGTCCACTTGAGGTGAGCCGGTCAACTCCTCCCTGCATCCGTCCAGCAGCGCGTTGTCAGGGTCTTCATAAAGCCCGAATATCTGGCTGAACTGGGCGTTGCACGCCCTGAAGAGCCGGAGGCGGTCATCTTTGTGGGCAGAGAAGGTCCTCTCATGGGGCAGAATCACGCCGGAGGCCTGGTCCTCGATCCGTACGAGGGCAATGATGCCCCATCTGACTCTCGCGGGCTCGCCATTGCCGGGATCGTATGTCATGGCGGTAACGTAAAGACACGGCTCCTTGGAGCGGATCAGGCTCCCGTCTGACTGCCATCTCTGAAAATAGTCTGCCGCACGGGTATAGACATTGTCCCAATCCGAGTCGCCGGTCCGTTTTTTGCCTAAAATGAGGCGGATGACATTATGGGGGTCTGCCTGGTAGTATTGATCCTGTTCCTCTTCCGAGATAACGTCGTAGGGAGGCGCTACCAGACGGAAAAAATCTTGTCTTTGATGAAAGTTATAAGTTAAACCTCTAAAAGGGGCGACAATAGCCATTGATGACTCCTTAATGAAACGGAAATTGAAGGCCCTTTACACGGGTGTCGGGCCTCAGCTAACATACTCCGGATGCGTTTGACTCAAATGACGAACGCCCTGATTTTCAAACGCAATATGTTAATCTCTCTCAGTGGGCGGAATGTGTCAAGTGAATTCAGAATCAGGAGGATCTGTTCATGGCTGCACCTGATGATTGTAGCTCCCGAACGCATGGCCGCCAGGGAGGCGTGAGCCTGGTCATCGAAGGGGGAACCGCCATTACCATGGCCGAAGGCGAAGCGCCCATCTACGGGGCCAGGATCGTTGTGTCCGAAGGGCGAATCGCCGATATCGGAAAGACCGGCGAGGTGATGCTCCCCCCGGATGGCCGGTTTGAAACCATAGAGGCCCAAGACGGCATTATTATGCCCGGACTGATTAATGCCCATACACACGCTGCCATGACGCTGTTCAGGGGAATGGCGGATGACCTCCCTTTGAAGCAATGGCTGTTTGAAAAGATTTTTCCGGCAGAGGCAACATTTTTGAACCCGGAGACCGTGTACTGGGGCGCACTGCTCGGATGTCTCGAAATGATCGCCTCAGGCACCACCTGCTTTGTGGACGGCTATTTTTTCGAGGACCAGACCGTTCGGGCCGCACATTCTGCCGGACTCAGGGGCGTCATCGCCCAGGGGGTCATCGACTTCCCTGCCCCGGGTGTCCCTGATCCTCAGGAAGGTGTCAGAACCGCCGGCGAATTCGTAGAAGAATGGCTCGGCTTCTCCGAGCTTATCATGCCGGGGATTTTTTGTCACAGTCCTCTGACCTGCTCTTCGCGTACCTTAAGAGAGGCGTGGGAGATATCGAAAGAACATGATCTCCCATTTCAGATCCATCTGTCTGAGACGGCCGAAGAAGTTCATGAAATCATCAGAAGATCCGGTAAACGGCCGGTTTACTACTTAGATCACCTGGGGCTGTTGGACAGTTCTCTGATTGCGGCCCACGGGGTGCACCTCGACCCTGGTGAGATCGAGCGTCTTGCAGAAACAGGGGCGAAGATCGTACACGTTCCCGAGAGCAACATGATGTTGGGGTCAGGCATTGCCCGAGTCACCGCCATGACACGATCCGGGGTCACCGTGGGATTGGGCACGGACGGGTGCGCCTCCAACAACAACCTGGATCTTTTCTGTGAAATGGAGACTGCGGCCAAACTGGCCAAGGTCTTTGACCGGAATCCGTTGAGCCTGGATGCAGGCGCGGCGCTCGGCCTGGCGACAACGGGGAGCGCCGCTGTCATCGGCCTTGAAAAAGAGATAGGAACCCTCGAGAAGGGGAAAAAGGCGGATATTATCGTCGTCGATCTCGGTGAGCCCCATCTCTGTCCCATTTATGACCCTGTCTCCGCCTTGGTCTATTCTGCCGATGGCGGCGATGTGAAGGATGTCATCGTAAACGGGAGGGTCCTGATGAAGGGAAGGGTGTTTACGACCATCGACGCGGATGAGGTCATGGGGAAGGTGAGGGAGATCGCTGAGAAAATCGGAAGTTGAGGAATTCAGGGCAGAAGTCGTTTTTCGCCGGATGGAC
>CAZACO010000426.1:0-4331 GCA_964483185.1 uncultured Desulfobacteraceae bacterium | reverse complement strand
CGGTCCTGAAATCGTGGGCAAGCCGGAGTTGTTTCTCGGTGTCCCCATGGGCCCTGACGAGTTCTTTCATGATCTGCAGGAGCACGCGCGCGGTATTCTTGGGGAGAGACCCGCCGGCCGTGTGCAGCACCTCATCACGCAGGGAAGTGAGTGCGGCCAACCGGTCATCAACGCCTCCTGCCTCCAGGGATTCCAGGAGATTGATGACCGCAAAGGCAATTCGAAGCCCCCTGGATTCGGCCATCTCTTTAATGCCGTGGGGATGGAGGTGGGGATAGACCAGTTTCCTGGCGCTGGTGCGGGCCTCATCCCTGTTGAGGACGTCATTGACGATGCTCAATAACTGATGGTCCCGCCTGTCAAAAAGGATCTTGCGCATAAGAAGGCCTGCGATAAGGCGCCCCGGTTACACCAACATAAACGCTTAGGGCGCGTAAGGGTTCGCGGGTTCAGGGTTTCCCGCTGATGGCGGGATTCAGGGTTAGATTCTTCAGTTGTAATCCCGCCTCGCGGGACAAAAAGCGAAGATGATTTGTTGATGTCAAGTCATTTTTCAGTCCCCTTTTCCCGGGTCTCCGGGTCCACATGCACAATCACCCGGTCCAGATCCGCCACTTCTTCTGCGAGGCAACTCTCCACCGCCTTTGCGATCCGGTGACCCTCTAAAACCGTCAGTTGACCATCCACCACAATATGGGTCTCCATCTGATACAGTCCCCCTGAGGTCCGGACCCTGAGATCGTGCATATCCCGGACCCCCGGAACCCCCCTGGCACAGGCGCTGATGGTGTCCAGGATTTCGGGTGGAGGGGCCGTGTCTGTAAATTCACGGAGGCTATCCCTGAGGATATCGAGACCGACCTTTACAATAAAGAAAGATACCAGAAGGGCTGCGAATGCGTCCAACGCGTGCCAGGAGGGACGGATGAAGGCCCCGGTCACACCGATCAGGACAGCCACGGAGGAGAGGGAGTCCGATCGATGATGCCATGCATTGGCCATAATCAGCTTGCTCTTGACGCGCCGGCCCACCCGCACCGTATAGTGATAGAGCGCCTCCTTCAAAACGATCGAAACACCGGCGCCGATCAGTGCCAGTTTCGTAGGATGGCATTCGGTATGACGGTAGATGTTCAGGGCCGCCTCTATCCCGAGGTAGAGTGCCGTGGCAATCAGGGCCAGGCCCACGATGAAAGAGGCCAGAGTCTCGAGCCGGGCGTGGCCAAAATGATGTCGCTCATCCGGCTCCTTCCGACCCACCTTGAGCCCGACCAATACAACAACATCCGTAAAGAGATCGGAAACAGAATGAACCGCATCCGCGATGAGCGCCTGGCTGTGTCCGAATATTCCCGCAGCGAACTTCAGCACAATCAAAACCACATTGACCAGGGCCCCGACCCATGTGACGGTCCTGCCCTCCCTGGCTGAGACTGATCTCAAATCAGACATGAGTTTTTACCAAAACTTAGCCAAAGATATTTGAAATTTTAAATTCAACTGAGAAGTGCTTTATTATCAAATAGATGCCAACATTCTGAGAGATAAACTCTCACATTGAACGTGTAAGAATCTAAGCATGACGGCCTTCTTCTTGTTGCCCCCCATTACTTAAAGAAGAAAGGAATTCCGGCAGTCAGGCGCTGATTGTAAACCGCGTCTGCTTCTCAATGAGTTGTTTCCTGATTGATCTCTATGAGTTTATTGAAGAATTTTGATCATTCTTTCTCTCACCACAGAAAGCAACTCCTCAACTGCACGTTCAGGTTCATCGGATAGAAAGCTTTCGGTTACATTCTGCTCGTCTCCGTCATGACAATGTTTGGGAAAGGTCGAAACATGCCGCCATTTTTTATGGGGTGCGTTATCATGCCGATAGATTGAATTCCTGACTCCCCTTTGTTCCCAGTGAAACGAATAACTGCCATCGAATGAATACCAGATATCCAAAAAAGTATTATCGATGAGGTATAATCGCAGTTTACGAATTCGCCCTGCAGTTCCCTGAATCATCTCGGCAGATTTCAGAATATCTGAAAATTTGAGTTCCGCAATCAATTGAATCCGTCTATAAATCTCTGATATCATGTTCTATTTCTTCAATTTCATGTTCAATATTCTTCAGCTCAATCAGATCTTCCCATCCAGGATGTTCTGAAACCTTTCCTTCAGCGATTTTTTGGTTTATTTCATCAACATTCGATGCCTGATATCTTGCCAGCATTTCAAAACGCTCTATTCGCAGCAATCTTTGCTTTTCTTTCAGATTGGAGATTATTCCTGAACGGATAAACTCCTCAGCAGATACAGAATATTTTTGAGATATTTTTTCTATGTGAGACAAATTTTCCATGGCATCCTCCTAAAGCGGCATGGCCGCAACCAAATCAGTGGTCCCGCTTATAAGCGGGATTCAGGTTTCAGGTTTCAGCAAACAACCCCGCCCGGGGACACCCGAAACCTGATCCCGCCGCGGCGGGAAAACCTCCATCTGAAATGAATCAAATGGGTTAGTCCCGCTAAAGACGGGATCTTCGACCACAAAACATCTTCGCTTTTTGTCCCGCGAGGCGGGATTACGAATAAAGAATCTAACCCACGAACCGGGATCCGCCCCTTCTCTCCCTTCGTAGTAGTTGTGGAGAGGATGCACTGTCAGGGCACGGTAATATCCTTCTATGTCTCCTGAATGATGTTCTCCTCCAATTGCACTAATTCTATTGAATTTTTCCTTAGTTGTCAAACTTCCCGATGATCTGTTCCCCATGATTGTGTGATAATTCCGGCCCAGTCTTGGAATCGCTGAAAATTAGCCCTTGTATAATACAGAATTTCCTGAAATGATATTCGTCTTGAATCGCAATGTCGATCGTATTTGGCAGATCACATGATTGCAACGTAGGGGCATATCCAGGTGTGGAAGGAGGCCGGAAAAGTGCGAGAATTGATCTCCATTGTTTCTTTTGTCATGGCCGTTATCGGCGGACTGGCAACCATGTTTCATAAAGAAAGAGATAAACAGACCATGGGAGCCATTGTGGCAGGTGCGTTTTTGATCTCCTTTCTTATAAACGTCAAAAACGATGCTGTTCTTATTTTACAGATCGCCTGTATGGTGGCATTTGCCATGGCCGTAACAGGTGGAGTCGTTACGATCTTCAGTAACGAGGGGAACAGAAGATCAGGGGCGATAGGCACGGGAATCGTCGCTTTGGGAACATCGTTGTTGATCCTTTTCATGTATCTGGAGTTCAGTCCGTTTTGATGCTACACAAGAAAATCCGTAACTCTCAAAAAGTCAGAGGATGAGTTCTGCTTCAGGACTGAATGAAAACACCGCGCTGTGATTGTTTTACCACGAAGATCACGAAGGCCCCGGAGGGTGGATAAACACGTACAGACTTGGAACCAATTTATAATCAGCAACCCGGATTTATTGAGATATGATCAATGACGATGGGGTGAAAAGGGCATGACAAATAAGAAAACCTCCAACCTCTGGCTGATCAACATGTTATCATTCATATGTTTCATCCTCTTAAGCCTTACGGGCCTCATAAACTGGCTGTTGCCGAAAGGATATCAAGCAAGAGGAAGCTCCCTGATAAGCCTGAGGCATTTTTTTGTTGAGTTCCATCAATGGACCGCCCTCGCGTTTATGGTCATTATTGGGATACACATATTTTTGCACTGGAGCTATGTGAAATCCAATTTGAAGCGATATAACATCTTGAAATGTCATCGGTAGAAAAGATGCAAAAATCTTGAAGAGCGCTCCCCCCTCAATCCAAATCATCAATTATGGGCAAATTAAGCTCATTTCGGAATAACCACATCATCGTCGTCGTAGATTCCCGCCTCCGCCCTGGTGTGGCACGCAGAACAATTGGAAAGGGAACCGATGGAATCGCGGTTCAGAACAGTGGCAGAAACTTCATGGTGCTTTTCACGAATATAGGAGGTCTCAGTAATGCGGAGAGGCGTTCGGCCCCCCAGGCTTCTCATGATCTTGACAGCCCGTTTTGCCGATGAATGTTCTGCGGCATTGGCCGCGAGGTATTCACCAATAACCTTTCTTGCGGCTGGATCAAGCTCGACAGTGTCTCCGAAATGGTCCTGGAGTCTGCCAAGGATTTTATTCCACGATCCTGACGGTAACAACTCGGGCTGATAGGCAAAATGGCAGGCCCCGCATTCCTCCTTGTATGTTGCATTGGTTACCGGATTAAGATACCGTTTCTTTTGATGTTTCGAAGACTTGTGATCATCGTCGTCATGATCAGCAAGTGCCCAACAGAACAGCCCACCCGTCAACAGAAAAACCGCCGCCA
>CAZACO010000425.1:0-4338 GCA_964483185.1 uncultured Desulfobacteraceae bacterium | reverse complement strand
GGAGGGGGAGGGCGGCTGCAACGATCAGAAGCACGAGACAGAACGCCTTCAGAAAAGGGCTGTTGAAATAGACGCCCCCCTGGCCGGGCCTCCGGATCTTTTCAATATATTCGGCTCCCCAGAAACAGAGGACCGCCACGAGGGTGAACAACAGGAGGAAGGCGTTTTGGGAGATGCCAAGGGTTTTATGAACAAAGGCCAGGCCCGGTTCCCCGAAGCCAGACTGGGGACTCATCCCCCATGTATAGAGCGGTTTCAGGACCGGGAAGAGTTCATTAAAGAGGACACTCCCGATGATGGCGCCCACCAGAAAGACGAGGGCGTCCAGTTTGCCTGAGGCCAGCCCCACGGCAGCGGTTCCCGGACACCAGCCGCTTATAACGAATCCGATGCCGAAAATGAGGCCACCCACCACATAGGCGCCATAATAGGTCTTCATATAATGGATCTGGTGGGAGAAATCTATCATGCCTGAGGCGGCCACAAGGGAAAGGCCCAGCATGGCGACCACCAGCGCCGTGAACATGACCTTGAGCACGGCCATGTCCGTGAAATAAAAGATGCCGCTGATTCTTCGTGAACTCCCGAAACCGGCCCGTTCCAGGGCCAGCCCGAAAAAGAAGCCGATGATGAGGGCGGCGAAAAAGGTCCCTCCTCCGCCCAAGGCGTCAAGACCGTAATACGTGCTAATCATCCCACTGTCTCCTGACAAAATAGGCCGCCAGATACCCCCCCACAAAAAGGAAGACCAGGAAGACCAGACTCCCCGTGAGCATCAGGGCACTTCCACTCAGGGCCTGGCCGGATGTACATCCCCTGGCAAGGCGGCTGGCAAAGCCTGCCAGAATACCCCCGGATAGCGCCAGGATCAGCCTCAGCGTACGGGAGGCCGCACCCCCCCTTTCAACTCCCCACTCAACCCGGCGACTCAGGATCGCAGAGAAAAGACCGCCCAGAAAAACGCCTGTGAGCATGATGCAGAGATAATAAGAGAGGGGGTTCTCCCCCCATCTCCCGAAATACTCACTGGAAAGCGTGTGCGTCTGAAACAGGAGCCCTTCAAGGAATGCCCCGATCCGCGCAACTGCCCCGGAGGCCCCGAGGCCCGTTCCCAGAACGAGGAATGAGGCGAGGAGAGCCAGGCCTAAGAGGACGCCTGCCAGATAGGGATTGCCGTAGGGTTTTGGTCGAGGTATCTCCTGCTCCACGATTTACACCTCCCTCTCTGATATAATGCTTAGCACCCTGCACTCCTTCTCTTGGGCTCCGGCGGCTTCTGGGTCGGAGGAGGCATGGTCTGAGCCGGTGGCTTGGGTGTAGCTGCTGGGGAAGGAGGGTGCTTCTGAAAGGCCCCGTGCGAGGGAAGCATACCCCGGCTTTCATTCCAGTAGGCCTCCAGCCCGCCGTACAGGACCTTGATCGGCCGCTCGGTCTTCTGAGACAGGATCCCGCCCGCGGCCATGGCAATGGACCCGTCACGATCCACCAGGATAAGCGGCCCAGCCCCCACAAGAAATCCCGGGTCGGAGAGGATGTCCGCCACATGAACGTTCTTAGAGCCCGGCAGGCTGAAGTCGGCAAAGTGGTCCGGCGGCCTCAGGTCGATCAGCTCAAAGGTCCCGGGCAGGTCCATGATGAGTCGCTTCAGCTCTGCAGCAGAGATCCGGTCCGGAAGCCGGACCTGTTTCCTGGGGCCGGCGGATCTGGCTGCACCTTCTTTGGATGCTTCATAAACGGGCAGCCCCGCTTTTATCCAGGCCTGGCTCCCGCCTTTCAGGTTCATCGGCATCTTGAACCCTTTTCTCTCCAGGATCCCTGCGGCCATACTGGATCGGTAGGCGGAATTGCAAACCGTCACCACCGGCTCATCCGGGTCCAGTTGTCTGGAAAGATCTGAGAGATGACTGAGGGGAAGGTTCAGGACCGTTCCGATCCTCAGTGCCATCCACTCAGAGGGGAGGCGCACGTCCACAATGACCGGGGCCTTCCCTTCCTGCATCAGGCGGTACAACTCTTCAGGGGAAATCGGGTTGCTCTCCTTCAGGGGCATCCCTGCATCTTTCCACGTCTTCAGGGTGATGATCCCCGGCGTGTAACCGACACGGTGAAGTCTGAACAGGGCCTCTTTCAATTCGGCCTTGTCTCCCACGAGAACCAGGTTGGCGTCCCACGGGACCATGATCCCGACCCATGTTTCGAATCGTCCTCGGAGCGCGATGTTTACAGAATTGGGAATATGTCCCGAGGCATATGCATCTGCATCACGGAGATCCACCACATAGGTCTTTTCCGGGTCGGCCAGGGCCATGTCCGGCTTTTTTTCAGGGAGCAGCCCCGTATCCCAATCAATGAGCGGCGGGCCATTTTTGTTCATAAGAACGTTGTATTTGAAGTATTGCGGGGCTTCCGGAAGACCCTGGATCAGACTGGCGATGAATTCACTGCGGTTTTTGTATTGCAGATAGGGGTTGGACCGCTTTTCTTCACCGATGGTGCTGTAGGGACGGTCGGAGAGATGGGCACCGCAGAGGGATCCCGCACCATGGGCCGGGAAGATCCTGACCGTGTCGTCGAGCTTGGATATTTTGTGGGTCCATGAATCGAAGAAGGCGGAGGCCAGCCAGGCGGCAGAAGCGGTCCCACCCAGCAAGTCGGGCCGTCCCACACTCCCCACAAAGATTACATCACCCGTAAACATCAGTTCCGGGACATCCGGATTTCCCGGCCCATAGACTAGGCCGCACAAGCCGTCCGGGGTATGCCCGGGCGTTTCGATGAACTTCACCAGGGCCTTCCCGACCCGGATAGTGCTCCCCTCCTTGAGGGGCTTGAAGGGATATTTGACCCCGCTCTTGTGACTCTGGTAGATGGGGCAGTTCACGGCCTTTGCCATCTCCAGATGACCTGCCACAAAATCCGCATGGGAGTGGCTCAGGTAGACCCCTACGATTTTGACGCCTTCCTTCTTGGCAACATCCAGAAACACGGAAATGTCCCTGCACGGATCCACAACCAATGCCTGGCCGTCGCTGATGAGCATGTAGGAATAGATGGAGAGAACCGGCAACTCAAACTGGATCAGCTTGAAACCCGGAAACGGATAGGTATCGACGATCTGATATCCGGAAGCGTCTGCCTCGTGTTTGGCCGATTCAGAATCCTTGATCTGGCCTGCCTGGACAGCCGCACAAAAAAAGAAAACCGTGAACAGGAGATAAATGGAACAAAAAACAAAAGTCTGCTTTTTCCGCATTGCGTCGCACCCCCCTTTTACACAACAGTATGTTATCCTGGGCCTTAAATTAACCCATTTCAGGTCGTATTTCAACCCCTGCAGAGAAAAACCTGAGATCCATTGATCCGGGCCGAAGTCCGCCACCCAACGACAGTATTCCTCATCCAGAAGCCAGTATCCAGGTTGACGTATTCGGTTTCAGAAGCCGGGCTATTCAAAGGACTCAAACAATGAAGCCATCTGGTTCTTGAAACTTGCCGGTACCGAGGAAAAATGATCTTCAGGTAGGGAAACGAACTCGCCGGTGCTTCGGACAAGGAGCCTTCCCTGGTCATCCCTGATTTCTGCTTTTGCCCGTATTCTGGGGGGCGATGAGTCGTCCACCATCTGACCGGTCACGGTTAAAGGGGTCCCGATGGAGACATTTTTGACATATTTAATGTCCATTTTCCGGGTCACAAGGAAGGTCTTTTTTGAATACATGATGGCCCATGACATGACTTCGTCGAGCAGCGTGGAGATGATGCCGCCGTGTGCAATATCCTGCCACCCTTCATGATATTTCCCTAAGGTAATATCCGAGCAGACGGCATTCCCAAGCCGGTAAAATTTCAGATTAAGGCCGATCGGGTTGTCGGTGCCGCAGGCAAAGCAGTAATGCCCTTGCGGTTTTTTGATAGCCACTTTCTTTTTTTCATCCACAATATCATTTTCCTTTCATTGTAAGCGTCCAGGGGTTCAAGGCTGCGGGGAAACGCAGACAGCAAAGCGGGAATCACTTGCCACGCGCTATGCACCATGCCCTATGCGCGCACAGGTTTCGGGCTTTTTCTATGTTCAATCGTCAATAGTCAATCCAAATGGTCATTGGCCGGCCATTCATCACTTGGTTTTGGGGTCTGGGGAAAGGACCTTTTTCTGAATTTCCCTGATCTTGGCATTCTTCAATAACTTCAAAAAGTTTGGGTTGGACATGAGGGCAGCAATATCGCCTGAATGGATGGCCTTCATGATATCAGGATCTTTTAAAAGGGCCTCCATCTCCGGATCGTTCTGAAGGGACATGACAAGGCCCATCACCTCTTTATTGTTCATTATGGACG
>CAZACO010000424.1:0-4346 GCA_964483185.1 uncultured Desulfobacteraceae bacterium | reverse complement strand
TCAAAAGGGGCGGTTTTCGCCGCCATCAAGTCGCTGACCGACTATATCGGACTCGGGTTTGACATGATCGAGACATTTTATGTGGCCGGTGGTTTTGGCAATTTTCTGGATATTCCCAAGTCCATCGCCATCGGTCTCTTGCCGGACATTCCAAGAGAAAAAATACAATTCATCGGGAACAGCTCCCTGACGGGGGCCCGCATGTGCCTCCTGTCAGAATCGGCTATGGAGACGTGCGTCAATATCTCGAGATCGATGACAAACATCGAACTCTCAACCTACCAACCCTTTACAGAAGAGTATATTGCGGCCCTTTTTCTCCCGCATACCGACCGCAAGCTCTTCCCCTCCGTGGCGTACTGAAACAGCAAAGATATGCCCGGGAATGTTACAACACCTTTCAGGTGTATCTGTTTTTGATATGTTATGCATCGGCGCTCTGAAATTGAAAAACGGGTTGATCATGGCCCCCATGTCAGGGATCACAAACCTGCCATTCCGGCGTATTGTAAAAAAGCTGGGAGCAGGCCTGGTCACCACTGAAATGATTAGCGCCGTGGGCCTGACGAGGCGTCATGAGAAGACCTTTAGATACTTGAAGAGCGCTCCAGAGGAAAGGCCCCTTTCGGTTCAGATATTCGGTTCTGATCCCTATATCATGGCTGAAGCCGCCCGCATGGTAGTGGACGCTGGCGCGGATATGCTAGACATCAATATGGGCTGCCCTGCGCGAAAGATCGTGAAAACAGGCGCAGGCGGTGCCCTTCTCCGTTCATCCGATCGTGTGAGAGATATTGTGTCAGCGGTCCGCGCCGTATGCCCCGTTCCCCTGACCGTAAAGATCAGGGCGGGATGGTCGCCGGACCAGCCCGTTGCATGCGAAACCGCCAGGATTGTTGAGGACTGCGGCGCCGATGGCATCACCGTCCACCCAAGATTCGTGACCCAACGGTTTTCAGGCAGCGCCGATTGGGGAATCATCACGCAGGTCAAGTCACGCATTAAAATTCCCGTCATCGGCAACGGCGATGTCTCTACGCCTGCACGGGCCATTGACATGAAACAACAGACCGGATGCGATGGCGTTATGATCGGCCGGGCCGCCATGGGCAATCCTTGGATCTTCAGGCAGATCCTGGACCTGGATAAAGGATTTAAAACAGGTCCGCCGGAATTATCCGAGCGGAGAAGGATCATCTTAGCCCATTTCAGTCTGTTGACCGATCTCATAGGCGAAAAGAGGGCCGCGAAGGTCATGCGGGGTCTCCTGTTATGGTATACAAAGGGCCTCCCCCACAGCAGCCGGTTTCGAGGCGCCTTTACAGGTATTCATGATCTGGATACAATGATCGCCGCAATGGACGCCTATTTTTCCTCATTGACAGCATCATCCACGGTTCCGATATTGCGGACGGATCCCCGAACCCATTGAAAAACGTTTCCCGCTCTCAGCGGGATTCAAGATCAAGGCGCGTAAAGGTAACTTCTCAGAGAACCATGGTGTTTCACCTCCTTGTAGGCGGAGGATCAGGGGGTTCCTTCAGAAAGGAATATGAGGAATGTAGGCATTTCCAACTATCCATATGTCCGGAGACATTTCATCTGAGAAGGCGTCATACACGAACAGATTGAAGATTACTTCGGGGTTATTTCCCAAGTAAATGAATCATACAAAAGCCTCTTCGCCGTCAAAGAAGCTTCGAGGGAATATATTCCTTTCTGAAGGAATTCCATGGTCCGGAGCTTTTCAGAAGGTATGCGTAGACGAGCCCTACGTCTCGGAATGCGAAAGGGGATGTTTTTCAAAGGTCTCCGAGGAACACAGCGGGATATGAAGGTTATACTGGCAAAGACAGCAGGATTCTGTATGGGCGTCCGTCGTGCCATGGAGATCGTCATGGTGGAGGCCAACAAGAAAGAGGGGCCTCTCTTCACCTTCGGTCCGCTGATCCACAACCAGCAGGTCCTGGAACTGCTTGAAGAAAAAGGGGTGAAGGCAACAGATGACGTCAGAGATCTCTCATCCGGCCGGATTGTCATAAGGGCCCATGGCATTCCTCCACGAAAACGCGAGTCGCTTGAAAAGACCGGCCTCAAGGTAATCGATGCCACATGCCCCAAGGTCACCCGGGTTCAGGCGATTATCCGCCAATATTCCAAGAAAGGTCACTCCGCGATAATTGTAGGCGACCAGAACCATGCTGAAGTGATTGGGCTTATGGGTTACAGCCAAACCCCGGCCCACGTGATTCAGGACGAAGCGGATGTGGCTGCCTTGGCCCAGATCGAAAAACCCTTTGTCGTTGCCCAGACAACTCAAAACGAAGAGAAATTCAATAAGATCGTTGATGCCTTGAAAAGAAGATTTCCGGACCTCCTGGTGTTTGATACCATCTGTGACGCAACACGCGAGAGGCAACAGGAGGTGAGGACCTTTAAAGGCCAGGTGGATGCCGTAGTGGTTGTGGGTGGATATCATAGTGCCAACACCCAACGGCTCGCCCGGATATCTGAGGAGGAATCCCTCCCAACCTTACATGTGGAAACTGAAAAAGATCTGGACAAGGATGAACTTTCCAGGATGCGTGTCATCGGACTGACAGCAGGGGCATCCACTCCACACTGGATGATAAAGAACGTGTTGCAGGAGATAGAAAGGATTCGTGACCGGAGGGAAACCTTTCTGACCCGGTGGTTCAAGCAGGTCTTCAAATTCCTTGTATTGAGCAATCTCATCGTTGCACTGGGCGCCTTTTCTTTCGCTTATGCGGCCTCGATTCTGGCCGGGAGGGATCCGATTCTGGCCTTTCCCCTCCTGACATTTCTCTACATCTATGCCATGCATATCTTCAATCGTTTTTTAGACAAAGGCGCCAGCGCCTATAACGACCCTGAGAGGGCAGCTTTTCTGAAAACACACCGAGACCTGTTGAACATAACGGGCATTACAGCCCTTGCCATGGCCTTAGCACTTTCCTACATGATAGGCGTTATCACCTTTTTCGCCCTGACAGGGTTGAGCCTTTTAGGGATCATATACAGTATACCCCTTGTTCCAAAACAAATTCGTGACATGTACCGTTTCAGTAAAATTAAAGATATTCCCGGATCACGGAGTCTGTCCGAAGCCCTTGCATGGGTAGCCGTAATCACCATCTTGCCGGTGCTTGAAACCAAAGGAGAGCTATCGGCCACACTCATGACGGCGTTGATCGTATTTACATGGAGTTATGCCAGGGCGATTTTTTTCAGCCTCCTGCAGGTCCAGGGAGATCTCATGGTGGGCACAGAAACGCTGCCGATTACCTTGGGCGAAAGACGTACCCTGATCCTTCTCAGGATTATCTTTCTGGTCACTGCCTTCATCCTGCTTATCGGTCCGATACTCAGCAGTGCCGGTCTGTTCTGCTATTTGATGCTCATCCCGCTTTCTATTCTTTGGCTGTCGCTCCAGGCCTATGAAAAGCAGTGGCTCTCCCCCGGGCTCACCCTCGAAGCGCTCGTCGAAACCAACTTCCTCCTGACCGGGCTCCTGGCCCTGATCTGGCAGACCAGGCTATGACATCCGTAAGCGTTATCATCCCTACGTTCAATAGAGCCTTGAAGACGGCACGGGCCATCTCGTCTGTCCTTTACCAGGCCCCTACCGATTATGAAATCATTGTGGTGGATGACGGATCACGAGACAATACAAGAGATGTCCTGCGACAGTTCGGCCGGAAGATCCGCTATATCGCCCATCCTTCCAATCGCGGCGTTTCTGCTGCCAGGAACAGGGGGATCAGGGAATCCGACGCCCCATGGATCGCGTTCCTCGATTCGGATGACTACTGGCTGCCCGGAAAACTGGATGTGCAGACGGCCTTCTTCAGAACCCATCCTGAGGCCGTCATCTGCCAGACCCAGGAGATCTGGATGAGAAACGGGCGATATGCCAACCCCAAAAAGAGGCATCTGAAACCTTCAGGAGACGTTTTTGAGCCATCCCTCCGGCTCTGCCTTATCAGCCCGTCAGCAGTGATGCTCCGACGCTCGCTCCTGGAAGAAGTGGGGCTTTTTGACGAAGACCTCCCTGTATGTGAAGACTATGATCTCTGGATCCGGATCGCCTGCCACCATCCGGTTCATCTGATCGAAGATCGCCTTATCGTGAAAGAGGGGGGTCATTCTGATCAACTCTCTTCCCGGTACAGAGGGATGGACCGATTCCGAATAGAGGCCCTTGTGAAGCTTATAGAGGGCGGAAGGCTCAACAGAAAGCAACGGCAGGCGGTCATGGAAGAACTCTCTTTAAAGTGCCGGATCTACGGGATGGGTTGTATCAAACGGGGGAAACGGGATGAGGG
>CAZACO010000423.1:0-4346 GCA_964483185.1 uncultured Desulfobacteraceae bacterium | reverse complement strand
CGGTGCATGGTTGGAAGGGTGAAACCGGTGATGCCCATGGCCTCCCGGGCGCGTTTTTCAGGGTATATGACTTCCTGGACCGAGGCGGGCAGGAGATCAAAGAGCTCGGCACTGGCCACATAATAGACATTCACATCGATCCCTTCCTCTTCCAGCCGGGGAAGGGCTTCGCCCACAAAGGCATAGGCCACATCGCTTCCCTGAAGCACCACGGTTCCTTCCCCCTTTCCCCGGGCCTCTCGAAGCAGATAGAGCCCATTGGAAGCCGCGGTGACCGGGGCAAGACCCAATCCCTTTCGGTCAAGGACCGTCTCCATGGGTCGGGTCACAAAGGGGGCGATCATCGCAGGACGCCGGGCCAGGGCGGCCGACACCAGGGTCCAGATTTCCTGAGGATCCCAAGGGGTGAGTGTGATGACCGTGCCCCTGGGAAAGTTGTTCTGGAGGAGTTGAAGGGCCTGGGGATCGGCATGGGTGGGGCCGTCCTTCCCGGTCTTGAGTCCGGCGTGGGCACAGACCAGGATAAAGGTCCGGTAGGGACCTTTTGCAATGGCCTGCCGGGCCTGGTTTCCAATGGCGTGCAGGCGCGCCGCGATGTGGCCCAGGGGGGCGATGAATGCCCCGTAGGATGACCCCACGCCCATGTGACGCCCATAGGTGGAAAGGCCCGCCAGAATGCCGGACATGGCGTCCTCACAAATACCGCCCACGGAAAGGGTCCTGGCATCCGGATTGGTGGCGGCGTTGTAGAATCCCTCTCCGAAGCCCTGAGTCACGGTACTTACGCTGGTGGAACCGAGCAGATCGGCTGCTGCGGCCAAGATGGCCCCATGGCTGGCCCTGTTATAGTACTGGAGTACCCGTCCCAATTCCCCCCGAAGGGTTGTGGTCTTGCCCGGGGTCAGCAGGAATTCTTCGGGGACGGCATCCCCCGCCCCGGCGGCCTGCTGGAACACGGCGCTCACGTCGGGGGCCCCTGATCGAGGCTTTCGGCCTCGCCCGTTGAGGCGATCACGGGCACTTAAAAGTCTTTGTGCCAGGGCGTTCACCATCCCCCGGTCCCGGGCCAATGCCTCCCTGACCATGCTCAAGGCCTCCCAGAGGCATCCCTCCATGACCTCATTTCTCTCTCCGGCACCGCAGCGCTGGTGGCCCGCATCACAGGCGGGGAGAGACCCACTCGTTTCCTGGAGAAAGGGTTTGAGGGCGCCAAAAAAACCATCGGTGCAGAGGCCGTGGCCCCCACCGTGGGAGGCCTTTCCTTCCATACCGTATTGCCACCCCTTGACAGTCCGATAGACAATGGCCGTGGGTTGTCCGCTGTCCATTTCCGCCGCTTTGCGCTGGGCTGCGATGATCTGCTGGAAATCCTTGCCGTCGGGGACGAGGATCACATTCCAGTCGTGCAGATAGGCTAGCTCCGCCGGATCCCACTGGACATATTCCCCCGGACCATTGCCGTCGCGACAGACATGGTTGGAATCAATAGAGGCCTGGTTCCAGTCGATATGCAGGATGATATTGTCCAGAGACGCGGTGCCGGCGGCGGCCAGGGCCTCGCTGATCCGTCCGGGGGTCATGCCCCCTTCCCCCTCCACCACGTGCACCCGGGGAGCCTGGTCCCGGTAATAGTCCCTTGCCCCGAAGGCCAGGCCCAGGGATGTGGCCAGGCCCACCCCCGATGCCCCGGTGGCAAGGCGGACAAAGGGTGTGGCCGGGGTGGGATGCCCGTCCAGGGGCTTGGCCTTGAATTTCAGGAAAAGAGGGGTTTTTGTGATCGGATTTCGACGAAAACCCAGGAGGTCCTCAAGACGAAGCTGGAGGCGGTCATCAGTGGGCAAAAGCTCGGGCGCACCGAGACGCATCACCTCGTTTCGCAGGGCCCAGAGGGCATAAAGCCCCAGGGCCTTGTGCCCTGCGGCATAGGAGATAATATCCGCGTCTTCCCGGTCGGGGTCACTCACGTCGTAATCCATGGCATCGAACAGGATGCCGGCCACGAATCGGCCCGAGGAGATCGACCCGCCCGGGTGCCCCGAGGTGGGAACGTAGTTGAAGAGCATGCTGCACAGAGAGCGGTAGAAGAGATCGAAGGTCTCAAATGTTTTTACCTCTTCACCCGTGAGCGGATTCCCGACTTCCTTGAGTGCTTCCGTAATATCCAGATATTGTCCCCGCCTGGGACCAAACCATAACGGCATATGTAGTTCTCCCAAATTCCATTTGAAGGCCTCGGATCTTCCCGGGGGCAGGGCCCGGTGCGAAGACGGCCGAAGGCCTACGCATCAGAACGTCTGAAAATCAGTACGGCGGCCATCACTGCAAACACCATGGTGTCGGCCGCCTGAGACCAGTACCGGCCCGTAATCGCAAGGACCATCCCCAGAAGGAAGGCCGACACAAAGGTTCCGGTCAAATTGCCCATGCCCCCTACGATGACCACCGCAAAGGCGATAAGGAGGATGTCATGGCCCATATAGGGCTCCGCCGTGGCGATGGGGGCATAGAGAACGCCCCCCAGCACGGCCAGGGCGCTTCCCAGGATAAAGACCATGGAAAAATATCGGTCCACGTTCAGCCCCAGACACCGGACGCCGTCCGTATCCTCCAGGGCCGCCACCACGATCTTCCCCACAATACTTTTCTTGAAAAAGAGATTCAGGCCCATAAACACCGCAACAGCCATGAACACGATCACCGCCCGGTACACGGGGATGTCGATGCCGAAGAGTAGAAAAGACACACCGATGGGATCGGAGACCGGTTGGGGCGTGTTTCCCCATATCCATTTAATCACGTCCGTGCCGATCAGAAGAAGGGCATAGGTGGCAATCATGGCATAGTCCAGGGACTCGCCATAGAGCCGCCTGATCACAAACCGTTCCATCACATAGGCCACCGGGATCACTGCCACGATGGCGAAGAGGGTGGCCAGGGGGAACATCCCCTGGAC
Organism: uncultured Desulfobacteraceae bacterium; assembly: GCA_964483185.1. Taxonomy (GTDB): domain Bacteria; phylum Desulfobacterota; class DSM-4660; order Desulfatiglandales; family Desulfatiglandaceae; genus CAZACO01. The sequence goes on along the minus strand of CAZACO010000423.1, from coordinate 1,393 downwards.
CATGGGCATGAATGTGATGAGAAAATAGACACCCAGGGCATAGACCATGGCGTGGGCGAAGTTGATGATCTGCATGGTTCCAAACGTAATGGAGAGACCGATGGCAAAGAAGTAGAGAATCGCACCGATTGTCAGTCCGTAGAGAAGGGTCTGAATCATCCTTTTTCCACCTCCACCGCCGCTCCCTTGGCCATCTTTCCTTTGACATAGCCGCTCAGGGATCTGATGACTCCAGTGACGCCCCCCCTGAGCCAGAAAACGATAATCAGCAACAGAATGCCCAGGATCCATTCCCACTGGGGGATGTGAGTGGACAGGCTGTCCTTCATGGTCATAAATAGCACCCCCCCTATGAGTGCCCCGAAGAGGTTCCCGGCCCCGCCGATGAGGGCGGCGAAGATCACCTCCACATTGTTCAAAGGATGGATAAAGACCGGGCTCACGAATCCCACATACAGGGTATAGAGGGTGCCCGCAAGGGCGGCAAAGGCCCCGGCCAGGACAAAGGTCAGCCACTTATAAAAGAAAGTATTGTATCCCAGGAACTTGACCCGGCTTTCATTCTCCTTGATGGATCTGATGACAATCCCATAGGGTGAACTGGTCAGGATGCGCAGCATGTAAAAGGTGAACAGCAGACACAGGAGGACAAAACCAAAGGCCGCGTATTCATTGGCGAAATCCAGGATCCCCCACGGCTCAACCCCGGCGGAGATGCCATCCTCCCCGTGGGTCACTTCCTGAAAGGCGGAACCGATGAGAAAGAATCCCACCTGGTTGAAGGCAAGGTTGGTGAGGGCAAAGGACGCCCCGTCAAGACCCACTACGATCAATCCCAGTATCCCCGCCACGATGGCCCCGCCAACGACCCCGGCCATGAGGGACAAAATGGGGTTGGGATTGAAATGCAGGGAGAAAAGGGTGGAAACATACACACCGGTGCCCAGATAAAGCATCTGACCGAAGGACAACCTCCCCATGTAGCCATAGAGCAGGTCGAAGGACATGACAAAGATGCAGAATATCATGAAATCAGTGACCCGATGCATGGCCAGGAGCGGGATCAAGGCAAAAAAACCCACTGCGATGAGGGCCATGTCGCGATAGATCGTTGTCCTTCTGGTTGAGGCGATTCGAGGCATGGAAACGTCAGGGGTGGATGGGCTCAATGGGAATTTCTCCTTATAGATAGCTTTCAAGCGCCGAGGTGTCCGCTATCTCTGATTTTTCAGATATATCCCGAATGATCTTGCCTTCCTTCATGATGAATATCCGGTCCGCCAGGCGGGAAACCACGGAGAGGTTCTGTTCCACAATGAGGGCTGAGACATTGTCCTCTTTCATCCGGCTCAAGATCCTGAAGATATCTTCGATCACAATGGCGGCCAGGCCT
>CAZACO010000422.1:0-4358 GCA_964483185.1 uncultured Desulfobacteraceae bacterium | reverse complement strand
CCAACGTTGCAAAAGTCGAGGATGCCGTAGATCTTAGGCGTCGTGGGTGAAGCTGTAGTACTTTACCGCGAACCCTCGACAACGAAGGAGATGCGGTATCCTCGGCTTTCCCGCAGGGTAAATAAAATGGCTGTTTTTCCCTGCGTTCAGGATGCCACCTGCAGTGGATTTCAGGAATGCATTAAAAATTGGAAAATAGTCTGTATTTATAGTCTGTTAAGCCTATTTTGGCATTTTATTCATGCAACGAAGGGGTTATGTGATCTACGATTATTTATGAATCGAATGAAGGAAAGATGACAGCCGGTATTCAAACCGTAAAGTTCGCATACTGAATAAATTGGAGGTAAACATGATTAATGTTTTGGGTATTTGTGGGAGCCCTGTCAAGGAATCCAATACGGAGTTGATCATGGCGGAGGCGTTGAAATCAGTCGAACGGGAAGACGTCAGGACGGATATGTTTACGGTCCAAGGCAAAAGGATAGAAGACTGCCGGCATTGCAACTGGTGCATGGGCAAGCAGGATGAAGGGAATTTTTGCGCTGTCAAGGATGATATGAAGGAATTGTACCCAAAGGTTGTTGAGGCCGATGCCATTATGGTCGCTTCACCTGTTTACTTGGCAAGGATGAGTGGTCACTTGGCGTCCGTGTTGGATCGTCTTCGCTGCATTCATTATGGGAAACACTATGTCGGAGGAATGAAGCACAAGGTCGGTGCTGCCATCGCTGTAAGCTGGTTCAGAAACTCGGGCATTGAGACGACTCTTACCAGTATCCACTGGGCCTTTCTGACCTACCAGATGGTGATTGCGGTTCCGGGTTCATTATCCACCTTCGGCGGAGCAGGACTTACAAGCCTCTCGGGGATCGGGGATTTTGATCCCAAAGACAAACATCAGGTATTAAAGGACGAATATGGCCTCAAGACCGCTCGTGCCACCGCCATGAGTATGGTGGAGCTGGCCAAGATTATCAAGGCAGGCGAAAAAACTTGTAAAAAGCGCTATAGCCAAAAACGATCAACCCATACCCCCTGAATGCTACAAGGCGCTATGACCGGTTCTAAAAGTATAGTCACGTTTCGTACCCCTGAATCTGGGATTTTGGTATCTGATTTGGAAATCAAAAGGAATTCGGGGATGATAAGGAGAAGATTTTCAATACCAACATCCATTATGAGTGGTAGGGTCAAATAAACCGATGGGCCTTTACCGGGTATTCCGTTTGATCTCCGGATTATTTTGGGAGGTTTTATGCAGGAAGGTATTTCATCGGCTTCAGGTGTATCTCTTTGTGAACGAAACACCTCTCAACCTCTCCTTTCATTAACAGCAGTAGCTCAAAGGTAGGTCCCGTGAGGGTTTTCAGGTGGTTCGCAGCCGCATTCTGCGGGCCAACTTTGATGAAAATCTCTGGGAGTACATAGGTGTTGAAGGCCCTCAGTGCCCAAACGTTGCCATTTCAGATTGTGGATCCTCCACCACATGGAGGGTCATGGCTTCCTGAACACCTTTCAGCCGGATCGTAAATTGCCTCTTTATCCGAATGGTCTTCCGAACATGGGTATACACCGAATCGGATATAACCACTTCCCCGGCCTCGGCCGTAGACTGAATCCTCTGGGTGAGGTTCACGGGCGACCCGACAATGCCGTACTTGGCCCGGGTTTCCGATCCGATATTCCCTACCACCACTTCGCCGGCGTTGATGCCGATCCCCATCTCCAGTGACGGCAGGTTTCCAGAAAGCATCTCCCGGTTGAATTCTTTCATGCTCTTCTGCAACTCCAAGGCACAGACCACGGCCCTTTGAACAACAGGCCCCACCGGGTCTTTTAGGGGGTCAAAAAACACCAGGACGCTGTCTCCAAAAAAGTCCACGATGATCCCCCTGTGCCGTTGAATGATTTCGATTATATGGGCGAAATAGCGATTCAGAAAGCCGATGATCTGCTCCGGGCTCAGGGTCTCCGACAGTGAGGTAAATCCCCGGATATCGGACATCATAATCGCCACGTCACGTCTCTGTCCCCCCAACCGGACCGCCTCAGGGTGTTCCAGAAGCTCTCTGGCGATCTCCTGATCCATGTACCGGCCGAAGGTATTGGCGATGAAATCCCTCTCCTTCAACCCTTCCATCATGGCATTGAAGCTTCGGGTCAGATCTCCCAGTTCGTCACGCCCCTTTTCCGGGATCGGTCCGGTATAATCGCCCTTGGCCACCCTGGTTGCGGCCTGCGAGATCTGGATGAAGGAACGGACCATCTTTCCCACAACCGTGCGGATCAGGAACAGGATGAGAAGAATGGTCATGGCCCCCCCTGCAAAAAAATAGGTGCGAAACCGGATGATGGGCGCCAGGACCTTTTTCCCCGGGGCAAACAGGAGAATGGTCCATGGGGCATATTTGAGCCGGTAAAACCCGCCCACGTCATCGGACGGCCGACCTGGGCCGAGCACCGTGCCGTAAGGCTTTTCCTTCATGGCCTTGAGCAGCGCCATCTCAAGGGGATCACCAGTCTTGCCAAGCTGCCTCCGTCCCTTCATGAAGGCTTCGGTGTGGGAGAGATAAGTCCCGTTATCTTCAATCAGACAGGCCTGATCCGTCTGCCACCATCCGAAAGCCTTGATCCCCGCCAAGAGATCGTCGAAACGAATGGTAACCGTAAGTGTGCCCACATCTTCATCGGATTCGTCTTTGAGTTGAGAGATGACATCCACCGTCTGCTGACCCACCCGGGCATCGTAACGGGGAGAGCCCACTTCCAGTTCCTTGGCCCGGTGAAAACGCATCATGCGCAGCCCATCCATGCCACCGCGGCCACCCCGACCGCCTCCCATGCGGCTCATGGACATGGGCATCTCCTGTGCCCCTGGGTCTTTCCATATCAATTCGGCCCGGGTGACCCCCTTCACATCCCGGATCTGCTCAAGAATCCATTGCTGGATCAGCGGCCCGCCCCGGCTTCCCGAGGTCTTATGAAACATCTGCACCCAGTTGATGACCTGGGCCAGTTTCATATCGATCTGGTGGGCCGCCCGCTGCAGTTTTACTATGGAGGCATCTCTCCATTCCTCAATGAGGGCACCCCGCACATAGACAAAACCGAAAACCCCCGTCAGGAACAAGAGCAGCCCCACCGGGGCCAATACCAGGAGACTAAGACGCTGTCGAAGACTCTTGATTGCCATTGCCCTTATCTATTTCACCTCGTAGTTGAACTGATCAAACAGCTTTTTGTCCCCAAAAACCGCCTTTGTCTTAATGGCGTAACCGCCTCTTTCACCGAAATCCATATCCGCGCCGTAAGCGCGTTTCATGCGCATGGCCATGGCCTTCTGTTTGGAACCATCGGGTTCCGTCACGAGAAACCCAACCTTACCCTGTTCAACTGCTGCTCCATCCGGACCGGTAATGGAGACCATCAGATGCTGCGTTTTTCTTTCCGGGAAATCATACAGTATGTAGTCGAACTTGTAACCGTCCACGGTAGATGTATGGATCTGGACCCCCGGGCTGTCGGGATGATCAGCAGCAACAACAGGACTTAGCAGAAAAAAAACCGATGCGACGAACAGAAAAAAAACAATCCCCAAAAACGGAACAACAGATCTTTTCATCCTTCTCCTCCTTTTCTCAGCCTCCAGCCTTTCCAGAGCGCGTAGATGGCAGGAATAATCACCAGCGTCAAGACGGTGGAAGAGATCAGACCGCCCACCATGGGGGCCGCGATCCGCTTCATCACCTGGCTTCCGGTCTCGGTGCCCCACATGATCGGCAAAAGTCCGATGAGCGTGGTAGAGACCGTCATGAGTTTGGGTCGCACCCTCTCCACCGTCCCCTCCAGAATGGCATCCTGCAACTCTCCTGCCGATTTCATCTCTCCCGCCTGGCTCCTTCGCTCAAATGCCTGGTCCAGATAGACAAGCATGACGACCCCGGTTTCCGCTGCTAATCCTGCCAGGGCGATAAAACCGACCACCACCGCAACGGAGAGGTTGTACCCCAGCAGATAAAGGAGCCACACCCCTCCCACAAGGGCGAAGGGAAGGCTCGCCATTACAATAAACGCCTCGCTGAAGTTGTGGAAGTGCATATACAGGAGAACAAAGATAATCGCTAAAGTCAGAGGCACAACCAGATTGAGCGTCTTGCGGGCCTTTTCCATATATTCATACTGCCCGGACCATACCATAGAATAGCCGGTTGGCAGTTTCACCTCCCGGGACACGATTCCTTTGGCCTTTTCCACATAGGTTCCCACGTCCACACCCTTGATGTCCACATAGATCCATGCAGTGGGCCGGGAATTCTCCGTCTTGATGGATGCCGGTCCCTTATGAATGGAAATGT
>CAZACO010000421.1:0-4372 GCA_964483185.1 uncultured Desulfobacteraceae bacterium | reverse complement strand
GGGTGGGTGCAGATGCTGGGCGGTATCGGGAACACCTGGTCTTTCTGTCACATCAAGCCCAAATGACGGATCTCATGTATCCGGAACCGACGACGGCGTTTTAATCTTTTCTGCGATTTTCCGGACTGTTTTTTTGAGGGTGTCAAAAAGCATGAGCACGTCTTTCGGGTCGGCCCTGAAAAACGGCTCTTTCCCGCTCAAGGCCTTTGTGCTGTCCGGTTTTCTTTCCACGATTCTATATCTGGCGTTTATCTCGATCTGGGCGGCTTCGATACCGCATTCCATCCGGGCAAAACTTGTGATTGTTTCCGGTTTTCTCGCCTTAAAATTTTTTCGGTTAAAAATGGGCGGCCCCTGAAATTCCCTTAAAACCTCTTCGATCACATCTTTGAAAGTCGGGCACGAGCTTTTCTCCCTTTTGATATATCGGGTGCCCACGCAGACCTTGAAGGGTCTTTTCGGGCTCGCCCCATGGATGTCCAGCAGGAACTTGATACCGTGGTGGTTGATGATGTTTTTTACCTCCGCCTTGTATTTTGAATTTCCATCGTAATTCGGGTCTTCACGTGTCCTGTTTTTTACGTAAATGACGTGAGCCCCTGTCGCTTCTCCAAGTTTAATGGCTATTGAGGAGGTATATTCATCCTCTTCCTTCCACTTGTGGTTTCTAAAATGTCTGGCACCGTGAGGGGCCGAAATCAGGAAGGGTATATTCCCTTTTTGAATGCCGAAGTAGGCCTCACTCTCCTCATCGTACCTGATTCTGTCAAATTCGATGGTCCTGAGTTCTTCAAGCAGGTCGGTCATCGTGGTTCCTTTCCCTTGGAACACCCTTTTCCGGTGAGACAGGACCCTTGCCTCTGGTTGAGACGGCGAAAACCGCGATCCCCAGACAGAGGAGAAACGCGGAAGCGAAGAAGGCCCCGGAGGGCTTCATGAGATCGTAGAAACGGCCGAAGGCGATGGGGCCCAGTGCGATACCGGCGGAGAAGGCCAGGTTGAAAAGACCCATGGATCGCCCCATTCCGGTCTCGAGATATTTCCCTCTTTCGATGACCAGTGCCGTCATGGCAGGAACCGCCAGGGCACTGCCCAATCCCCAGACAAAGCAGACCGCCAGAAGTTGAGGCAGGCTCCTCGCCGCCGTGACGCCCAGCAGGGCAATCACGTTCAGTCCCGTTCCCAGTATGCTGAGCCTTGTCTTGGATCTTCTGTCGGCAAGTTTCCCAAAGGGCCGCATCAGGACTGCGACCGTGAGGATTTTCACGGCGATGCACAGTCCCACGGAGGCCATGGAGAGACCGATCTCCACTACGCCCAGAAGAGGCAGGAAAGAACTCATCACACCCAGACCTACGGATAGGGCAAAGCGCAGGATAAAAACGGAGCGGAAAGCGGAATCCCTGAGAAGCCCCCAGGAACCGATTCTGATCGGTGCCTTTTTTTTCCGGTCGCCGATGCGCGGCATGAAGGCCGACACCAGGAGGAGCGAAATCAGGCTCAACACGCCCATCAGCAAAAAATTGACCTCGATGCTGATCCAGTCCGCGATCACGCCTCCCAACAGCGGCCCAAAGCCAAGGCCCAGGTAGATCGGCGTATTGAACGAACCCGCCGCTTCTCCGGCCTTTTCCGAGGGAGTGAGATCGGCCACGGTGGCCATGGCTATCGGCAGAATCATGGCTGAGGCCATGCCCTGAAGAAACCTGACCCCTACGAGAGACCAGGCCTGTTGCGCCAGAATGTAGCCGAGGGAACAGAGTGCGTAAAAGCACAGACCGGTCATTAAAAAAGATTTTCGTCCGTATTGATCGGAAAGGGAGCCCGCTAAGGGCATGAAAATCAACCGGGAAATGGAGAATGTGGAAAATATCAGGCCCACCACGACGCCGTCCGCTCCCAGACGTTTGGCATACACCGGGAGGAGGGGGGAGATGATGCCGATGCCCAGATTGGACACGGCCACTGAAAGGCCCAGCACCAGGAAGAGGGTCTTCATGCCTGATTCAGGTTTTTCAGACGAAATCTCAATCATTTTCCTTTCCCAGAACAAGGTCCCCTCAATCAGCCGTCGTTCCTTCAGTCTTGAAAATGGCCCTTGGCATCAAGGGTGTTAGGGGGACGAAAGGAGGTCATTGGGCAATAGCTCAAAAACTGTTCAACATATGGATGAAGCATAAGGCCACCTCCTCCTGAAATATCGCCTCATGCTCCATTATCAACTATCTCAGTTTACAATGTCAATTGCGCTGACTGCGGGGTTTGTGGGATCGGTGCGTTTATCTCCTATGGGTCTCGAAAATGCCTTGGGATTGTATGGCTATGGCGTGGCCCAAGCCGGTCTTGAGGCCCCTCAGCAGAGGGCTATCCGATCAAGAGCTTATCAGCCTCTTCGATCAATTCGCGAAGTGAGGCCTTTTCGTCAATTTCCAGAATTGTCTCGGACGCGCTCTCGTCCTCCCCCGGGAGAAGGCCCGGGGCAGGTTTCATGGATGGCTGAGGAGATGGATACGGCTCAGTCTCTGAGGGAGAAAGGATCGACGCGGGAGGGACCAGGTCATGTCTGCTTTCCACATAGGCTCGGTATTGATCCATGCTGAACATCCCCTCATCTCTCCCGGTAAGGATGGCGTTTTCGATCTGCATGAGCCTGTTATCACGGATCATGCTCTTGACGGATTGCGTCCCCTTCAGGATGGAGAGAAACGGGACCCGATAATGGCGTCTCGGCATAAGAACGAGTTTTTGAACCACCAGGAAAGAGAGCGTTGATGCGATCTGATTACGGACCGAATCCTGGGTCTCCGGGTGAAATGCGTTACACATCCGATGCAGGGCATCTTCAGCAGAGGACGCATGGAGGGTGGCGATCACCAGATGGCCGGACTCGGCGGCAATCAGCGTGAGGCGGATCGTTTCGGGTTCTCTGAGTTCCCCCACCACGATCACATCAGGGTCTTCACGCAAAACGTCAAGGAGACCCTGCTCAAAGGACGGCATATGCGTACCGAGCTCCCGCTGCGCTATCAGTGACTTCTTTGATGTGAAGGCATATTCGACAGGGTCTTCCAGGGTAACAATATGGGCGTTTCGTTGGGCATTGATCTCTTCGATAATCGCGGCCACGGTTGTGGATTTCCCGCAGCTCGCGGTTCCACAGATCAGGACCAGTCCGGATGTAAGCCTGGAACATTCCCCGATGGAGGGGTGAAGGTTAAGGTCATGGATTCGAGGGACCTGTCCGGGCAGCAGGCGGATCGCCATGCCCAGCCCGGATACGGCGTGAAAGATGTTGATTCTGACACGGACGTGACTCACGGTCCTTGCAAAATCAACGGATAGACGCTCCTTGAGCACCCTGCGATCCCTGGCGGACAGGAGTTTGTCAGCCACCTCTTTAACGTCCTGGTGACGCCACAATTCACGCTGGAAAACGATCATCCCGTTTTGTCTGAATACGACGGCCTTGTCGCTCATGATGTGGATGTCTGAAACGTTCTTTCTTGCAGCGAGCCTGATTGTGTCGGCCAGACGATTCATCCCGTACTCCCGCCTCCGCCCGGGGCTGGACCCAGCTGTCCGTTTTTGGCATCACCCGTTCGGCGATTCCAGGGCCGGGTCGTCCCCGGTCTTTCCCTCGCCAGATCTGGTGGTTCAAATTAAGGCAACCGCATGTAAACGCTGGAGCACTCAAGATATCGCCGGATACGCTCGACAGTGGGTGATGAGAGGCCCCTTTTTTGAGGCCAGACTCTAGGTGATTCGGCCGTGTGTGTCAAGCCCCTGCCTGCTATTGCCGAAACCGATCGATTCTATCAACACTCAGCGGACTCCTTTGACGCGAGGACTTACGTGCCATTAAGGAAAATATCAGGCGAGGCAGGCGGGAAAGTCACCCTCATGATGGTGTGGAGGCAACCGGCAGTTTGACAATGAGGGTCTCGCCATGGATCATCAACAGGTCCGGATGCTTCACTTTTCTCTAACAAAATTCGTATCTATATGCTATTTTTGTGTTGGGGTGCCTAAAATAGATGGAAAGGGCGAAGCGAGATGGTTCATATCCTGTCGATTTACGGCAGTCCGAGACGTAAGGGAAACACATCCCTGCTGCTTCAGGAGGCCGTTAAGGGCGCACGGGAGGCCGGTGCTGAGGTCGAGGAGGTGGTGCTCAGGGATCTGAACATGTCCCCCTGTCTCGAGATCTACGGATGCAAAAAGACGGGACGGTGCGTAATCGAGGACGATTTCCAGAAGATCTATGACCGGATCTTGTCGTGTCAGGGTCTCATGCTGGCCTCCCCCATCTTTTTTTATACGGTCAGTGCCCACACCAAGATTCTGATGGACCGCTGTCAGTCCCTCTGGGTCA
>CAZACO010000420.1:0-4376 GCA_964483185.1 uncultured Desulfobacteraceae bacterium | reverse complement strand
TCATATGGCTTCCCTGTGAGAAGGTGTTCCAGATAGTCCGCGCATGCCTCATCTTCAGGGGCCGGCTGCTTTGCACGGGTCCCCATGGCCACAAGGGTCACCCGATCCGGGGCCTTCTTCTTTATGTATGCTGCAGTCGCCTTGGCTGTCACAAAGCTCCCCAGGACGACCTCTTCTGCGCTTTTAAAGGCGGCGGTCGCCCCGGTCACCCCTGCCGTGGTGCGATGGATAACGGTCCTGTCCCTGAAATAGGAAGCGCCCTTTTGAATGATGTGCGTAGGCGAGTTCCCTAAATCCGCCCCCTCAATCGGCACCTCGTTTACCTCGCCCACCAGAACAAACTCCGGATGCTCGCGCTTGAGGGCAAGAGCCCTTGCCGGATCTGCCTCCATGATGACCCGGCCTGCGCCGAAATGAAAAAAAAGGGGCTCGCACGAAAAGGCCCTGAACACATCAATGATGACCGCAAGCCCTTCCGCCTCCTCTGCCCCCCGTGCACAGCTTTTTCTTGTCACCTTCATCCCAACCGATCCTCCATATCGACCCCAATAAACCTTAGGGCTCGCTCAAAAATAACTTCATCCCGCTGAAGCGGGACATCTCAGCTTCAGGCCATCTTCGGCCGCTGCTCAATCGTGAAGTCCTCGAAACCCCGCCGAGGCGGGGCTATTCCTGTGGCTTCACTCAATCGCAGCAGCCAAATCTGCCCCAAATCTGAGCGTCAATTCTGCTAAGTTATTTTTGAGCGAGCCCTTACCTTTCCAACACCTCCCTCACTTTTTCCGACAATGTTGCAAGCGAAAACGGTTTTTGGATAAAACCCTGAGCCCCTGCATCCAGTATCTTCCGAGCGGGCCCATCAATGCTATAACCGCTGAAAACAATCACCTTAAGATTCGGGCGGGCTTCCATGACAAGAGGGTACACTCTTCCGCCTTCCATATCAGGCAATCTTATATCCAGCAGAGCAAGGTCAATCTGGCCATCGAAAGTTTCGGTTATATGGATCGCATCCTTCCCCGTCCTGGCTACCATAACCCGGTAACCCAATCGCTCCAACATTGCCTGGGTGACTTCAATAACCACATCTTCATCTTCAATCATCAGGATGGTTCCGCTTCCTGTAGCGACTTCAACTTCGGGTGTTTTTGGTTTTTCTTCCTCTATCTCGACAGGGGTCAGATAGAGCTGGACTTTGGTTCCCTTTCCCAATTCAGAGTCCACAAAGATCCAGCCATCATGATTTCTGACAATTCCATATACAGCAGCCATCCCCATTCCACGGCCCTGAAACTTGGTGGTGAAAAAGGGATCAAATACCCTCTTTCTTTCTTCCTCATTCATCCCCTTACCATCATCCTCAATACTGAGGCAAACATAGGAGCCGGGTTTAAGACCCGGACGCTGTTTTGCAAAATCTTCATCAACAACAACGTTTTCAGCCCTTATTTTGATAAGGCCCTCATCTTCTATGGCCTCATCTGAATTGGCCAATATGGCAGAGAGGACCATCTGCATCTGTGCAGGGTCGGCATTAATATACGAAAGATCTTTTGGAAAAGCCGTCTCCACCCTGACAGCACGGTTGAGGTCATGCTGCAGAATTGTCAGTGTCTCTATCACAAAATCATCCAACTTCAGATTTTTGGGCTGATATTTCCCCCCTTGTGCATAGGCCAACAATTGGTCGGTTAAACGGGACATCCGATGACCGGAATGCTTCATTGCCTCAAAATATTTCTCTCTCCCCTCATCTTGAGGCAAATCCATTTTAAGGAGTTCAATGTTACCCATAATCCCCATCAGGGCATTGTTGAATTCATGGGCAACACCGCCGGCCAAGGTGGCAATAGCCTCCATCTTGGTGGCTTGTTGGAGTTGGTTTTCAAGCTTTCTTTGTTCGGTGATGTCAAACAATATAGAATCGAAATGAGAAATTTCCCCATCTTTCCCATACACGACACGGGAAGTGATTGACGCATGGAGAGGCGTTCCGTCTCTTTTCACCAGTGTTCGTTCATCATTTTCAACGACTCCCTTTTCAATAAGGTTATCTGAGTATTGCTGCCTTTCCTCGGGATCTGCATAAAAATCAGCAGCCACCACCTTTTTGACTTCTTCCTCGTTTTTTAATCCAAACATATGACAAAAAGCAGGATTTGCCATAAGGAATTGCCCTTCAGGGCCGGGGACATTCCGATAGACCGCAACCGGCAAGTTTTCTACAAGCGTTCTGTATCGTTCTTCGCTCTCTCGCAGCGCCTCCTCTGTAACCTTCCTGTCAGAAATATCACGAATCGATTCAATGGCCCCTATCACTTCACCCTTGTGATCATAAAGGAGAGATGCCTTGCTCCACAGGAAGCCTCCGGGTTTAATGAGAGGATTGTAGGTTTCGGAAACCAGTGATTCCCCTTCCCTTTTTATGTACTGATACTTCTTCTCTATCTCTTTATCCCATTTAACGACAGCATCTATCAAAACCGGCCTTCTCTCCCCATGGAAGGCGATGGCATATTCGTAGTCCCCTTTACCCAGCATTTCTTCGGCTTTTATGCCGGTCATATCCTCAATAGCCCGGTTCCAGGCGATCACCTTCCCTTCCAGGTCGATAACCATGGTAGCATCGGGGAGAAGATTGATTATCTGGAATAGGCGTTGTTGCGAAGCCTTCAGTACTTCCTCAGCACGCGTTCGGTTATGGATTTCTTCTTGTAGCTGTTTATTGGTCTTTGCGAGTTCGACAGTACGCTCCTTTACCCGCCGTTCCAGCTCTCCATGCTCCCTTTTGAGGATTGCCTCGGCTTGCATGGCCTCGGTAATATCGTTGAGAACAAGTATGACCGAGGAGCTTACATCTTCGTTGACCGTCAACATACTCAGCGATATCTGCCTGCGGTTTATTAGCACAGGGGTGTCAAGAGCTACCTTCTGAGAGCCTTTCTCTATTCTTACGAAGAAATCTTCAATTCTCTTACGCTCACCCTCATGGATCAGTTCTGTGAATTTTGAGCCTAATAACTCTTCCTCAGAGAGACCCATATAGGAAACAGCAGCAGAATTGGCAAAGATTATCCTCCCTTCAGGGGTAAGTTCAATTATTCCGTCGGATATGTTTCTCAAAATTGCTTCAAGATGCCCTTTAGCAGAGATGAGTTCCTTCGTTACCTCCCGCTGATAAACACTTTTAGAGCCCATTATTTCTTCTGGAGCGCCCGTTGGAATACCGTGGTCTGACTGCTCAATCGCAGCGAGAACATGCTTTGCCATGTGGTTAAATGGCCCCTTTACAATAAAGGCATCCGCACCCAGTGCAGTAAGATCCCTCGACTCTTCGACAATTGTCGCCGAGAGAATAACCGCATACGTATCCTTTAACACAGGCATCTTCCGAATAATCCGGCATAATTGTTCACCATTTATGTTGGGCATTACCAGGTCGATGAACATAACGTCAGGTATGTATGTCATTAAAATATCCAGTGCAGAAAGACCGTCTTCTGCTGTCTTTACCAGATGCCCTTCCTTTTCCAGCAGGTTGGTCATAAACTTCAAAATAACCGGATGGTTATCGACTACCAGGATCTTTTTTTTCATATCGTCACCATGGTTAGATATCAGCCGTTTCTTCCTTTCCCCGTTGCTCGTTGCGCCAAGCTAATGACTCGCCCTTGGCTGACTCAAGCGGGTCTTCCTGCTGCTTGGGCGATAAAATCAAACATCTTCTCATTGGCCTTTTGAGCCATCTTGATCGGAAAGAGATTGAAAACGTGAATGCCGCCGGGATAGATAGCCAGTTCAGATGGGTTGCCTGCAGTCAGCCAGCGCGCGTGCATGAAGAGTGAATCATCCAGAAGGGGGTCAAGCGTGCCAATCGTAAACAGTGCAGGCGGCATGTCGGATAACTCGGCATAGAGGGGTGATACATCGGGGTCATCCCGTTTTTGGACGGGGACATAGTGGTCATTAAACCACTCTATTATCGGCGTTGAAAGGATGAGATTTCTTTCACCCCAGCTCCGTTGGCTCGGTGTCATTGTGATATCATAGCAGCCATAGACGAGATTGGCCCCGGAAAACCCCGTAAAACCATGCCGGTCACGCATCCTGACAAGGGTCACTGCCGAAAGGTTGCCTCCGGCGGATTCTCCCCCTATGATCAGCCTCTCTGAGCCAAATTGAGACCTGGCGTTTTCTGCAAGCCAGAGCGCCACTGTCTCGCAATCATCCGGGGCCGCAGGGTAGGGATCTTCCGGTGCAAGGCGGTAGTCAACGCTGACGACAGCCACCTTGCATCTCTTAGCAGTCTCGGCCAGGAGTTCGTCAAAGTAATAGGGGCGCATCAGCACAAAACCACCACCATGTATATGAAGATA
>CAZACO010000419.1:0-4382 GCA_964483185.1 uncultured Desulfobacteraceae bacterium | reverse complement strand
CGCCAACAGGACCACCAAGATTCCAAAACCTTTGACTTTCATGTCTTTCCCTCCTTAGCTCTTGCATCCTTGGGGTTTGTGTAAGGAAGATCCGTCTCATGGGGACTTCTTATGACCGTGTTCCAGGATCTTCCGCGTTGTCTGGGCCGGGGGAATTGGCGGTTTGAATCGCCCCGCCGATTGTCCCCCCATGCCCCGCCATATTCTATATCAGCAAGGAGCATGCCGCCGGGGGAACCTGGAGAAACCCTTCTCAGGGAAGCACTCAACCTGTTTAATTCTCAGTATATTTTCAGATGCACCCGATCAAGGGGAAAGGGAGGGAAGAGGGGACCGGATGAAAGATTCTTTCAGGAGGGGAAAACTATTTTCATGGGCTGAACCCGGGCGGCCTTTCCGTTTCAGAAGGAGGGGCCGTCGTTTGGCGGGGTAATGCCGTATTTCCGGATTTTACTTCGAAGGGTGGGCATGGAGATGCCGAGGGCCTGGGCCGTCCGGGTCCGATTCCATCCCAGTTGGCTGAGCGTGTTTTGGATATGTTCCTTTTCTATGCCGTTGAGGGAAAAGGCCGGGAGCCCGGCAGACGGAAGGGGCCTATTCATGCTCAGGTTTCTCTCGATCTCTTCCAGGAGAAGCGCCCTTCCCTGCGCTCTCACAACAGCCTCGACCAGGACGTTTTCCAGGTCGCGCACATTGCCCTTCCAGTGATGGGCCATGAGCCGATCGATCACGCCGCTTTGAAGCTTGTTGACCTCCGTTCCCAGTTCCCTGTTGATCTTATGCAGAAAATGATTGACGAGTTCCGGGATGTCTGAAAGCCTTTCCCGCAGGGACGGGACCTGTAGAGTTACGACCCTCAACCTGAAAAAGAGGTCTTCCCTGAATTCGCCGTGGTAGACCAGGTCCGCCAGATCCCTGTTTGTCGCCGCTACGATACGGCATCTGGACAGGAGAGGCTGATGACCTCCGACCCGTGTGTATTCACGCCGTTGAAGAAATCCCAGGAATTTCCCCTGAAGGCCGGGAGGCAGTTCTCCAACCTCGTCCAGGAACAGGGTGCCCGATCCGGCCAATTCGATTTTGCCCTTCTTCCGACGGGCGGCGCCCGTAAACGCCCCGGCTTCGTGCCCGAAAAGTTCGCTTTCGAGCAGACTCTCCACCACGGCCGCGCAATCCAGGGTAACGAACGGCTCATCGCAAAAGGGGCTGTTCGAGTGGATGACCCTGGCGATAAGTTCCTTCCCCGTTCCCGTTTCTCCCTGAATCAGAACCGTGGCCCGGTTCTGACAAAGCAGCCCGATCATCTTGAAGATGTCCCGCATCTTTTCACTCTTGCCGATGATCACTTCCTGATTCAGAGGGCTTTTCACCTTTTTCAGAACAGGGCTCTCTCGATCGACCTCCAGGATACGCAGTGCCCGATTCACGGACCTTTCCACCTCGTCCGCGTCCAGGGGCTTATGGATATAGTCGTAGGCCCCTCTTTTCATAGCCTGTATGGTTGTCTCCATGTCATGAAATGCGGTCATCATGATGACCTTTGCGGCGCAACCATTGCTTTGCAGCCGGTCCAGCACGTCGAGTCCGTTCAGATCGGGGAGGCGAATGTCGAGGATCACTACCTCGGGTTTTTCCTGATCAAACGTGTCAATGCCATCGAGTCCCGAAGATGCCATATAGACCGTATGACCCTTTTCGCCTAAAAACATCTCCAGGGATTCGAGGATGGAGTGCTCGTCATCCACTATGAGAATCTTGCCCATGTGTTCCTCCCGCGGGTATAAAGACATGGAAACATGCCCCGCCCGGATATCGGAGAGTTCCGTTCTCGACCTCGACCCGGCCGCCGTGAACGTCCAGAATGCGTTTGGCGTTGCTCAGGCCTAAGCCCGTGCCTTTGCTCTTGGTCGTGAAAAAGGGTTTGAATATCTCTGACAGAAATTCCCGGGAAACCCCCGGGCCTTCGTCCTCGATGAGGACCTCTACCCGCGGTTTTCCTCCGTCCGGATGATACAGAGTCGTCACATGGATGCTTCCCTCTTCAGGGGAAGCCTCTATGGCATTGAGCAGCAGATTGATAAAGGCCTGTCCGAGCTTTTCACTATCCCCCATGATATCCGGGATACCCGATCCATAGGAGGTGACCCTCAAAAGCTTCTTTTCCATAAACTTCATCTCAAGGAGTTCCAGGCAGGAATTGAGGATGCTATTGATCCGGCAATGGGCGAATTCCACCTGAAGGGGCTTGGCAAAGTCCAGAAGTTCCGTGAGAATACGCTCCAGACGAATGACTTCCCGAATAGAAATGTCAATACGTCGTTGATCGTTACCCCTGAGCTGGGCGTTCCGGTTGATAATCTGAAGATTCAATTTGACGGCGGACAACGGATTGCGGATCTCATGGGAAAGGGATGTGGTAATCTGCCCGATATAGGCCATCTTCTCCGCTTCCCGGATCCGCCGGTCCATCTCGAGCCGTTTGCTGATATCCCGGCACATACCGATATTCGAGACCTTTCTCTCATAACGGGTGGCCTTGGCCGTAATCTCAGTGGGATAGCTCCTCCCTTCCCTGCTCATCCTGAGATATTCAATGGAGCCCGGGGCCGAGCGCTCCACGATGCTCTTATTACAAATATCGACGACCTTTTCCCGGCTTTCCGGATCCACGAAATCATAGAATTTCCTGCCGATCACCTGATCCACGGTATAGCCATGCATCTCACAAAAGGCCTTATTGGCAAAGACAATGACCTCGTCCTGGATCACGAAATAGCCTTCGTTGATCTCTTCCACCAGGGTTTTATACTTCAGTTCGGATTCCCTGAGCTCGGCTGTCCGGGCCTTGACCTCTTCCTCAAGCCGTCGGTTGTGATCGAGGATCCTCTTTTCATGCATGTCCTGGAAGTGATCGCTGAAACGGTGAATCGTGTAGGCCAGGCACCGATTGATTTTACCCACATTCCGGTCAAATTCTTCAACAGTGGTCTCTTTGGCAAGGAGGGGGATCACGATGATGCGGTAGAGCTCAAAGGCCTTTTGCACATCCGACAGCAGGAAACCGGCCTCAAGCCGCATTCGGGTGATCTTTTCGATAAATTCATCTATGTACTGATAATTGCCGTGAACAAGAACGTGATAGTTGGCCTCCAGAGCCTCTGACACCGTGTCCATCAGCTCCTCTAAAGGCCTGGAGGCATATTGATTCCCTACCTCTTGATGAAGTTTCTCAGCCCAGTGCCGGTGGATATTCGCGCGATTTCGCTGGTGAAATTCAGCAAGACTGAACCCCATACCATCTCCAGGATAGGGTTGTCGACAAGGCGTCATGTGGCCTGCCCGCCAATTGAAGAGTATTCCCAATAGATTCACGCCCGCAAGAATAGGCCCGGCGTTCAGGCCCTCCCCTTGCGGTTTCCTCCCGGGTGGCGATCCGCGCAAAGATATCGGTACAGTTCAAGGAAAGGGAGGGAGTTGATAGGAACGTGATTTTCCGGGAAGGACGATACCGAAGTTCGACTTGGGTGTCAACAGAAATGAAGGGAATAGGGGAATACTTGCAATTAAATAGCGCATCCAACCACCTTATCCTATGTGGTTTTTTTGGTTCGGCGTTAATTGCACCCCCCCTCTTGAACCGATCGACATTTTTTCTGTTGTCTCTTCAGCCTCAATATCAGAGAATGCCAACCGGGAGCGCTGCCGAATAGGATGCAGTTTTTGACGAGATGCGGGTTCCGCAGGGTTTTTGTAGATCGTTCTGGAATGCAGAATATTTTCGCATCTCCCACGGATATTCGTAACCCTATCCCGATGAGGTTGTCCCATGTGTAAGAACACGAAAACCACATCTCCTCCGCAGTCGATGATCCAGCCAGTGGGAGAAATGGCGGGCCTTCTGACCCATGCCCGAATTCAAGACGACAAGTTGAGGCAGACGCTTCGAGTCCTCTGCCATAGCATCTCCGCCCATGCCGGTTTTTTGTTCCGAAAGGTATATGACCCATCCGAGGCATTTCAGATTGAGGCACTGAGCCGTTGGGCCGCGGGCGACGATGATAGAGCGATGACCCTCACAGCTGAGGACATCCCGGATTCGATCTGGGAAGCCCTGGAGGGAAAAGAGATCGTTCACTCTGAGGATTTCATTTCCGGTTTTCCGATCAGCCATTCTCAGGCATGGTTCCTTCCTCTCTTCCTGGGAGAGTATCTATAAGGAATTCAGGCGTAAGCCTTTTATTTAACCCCGGGATATTGAGCAATTACAATGAATCGCCGTAAGGAGAAAAAAATGGATATAAAACCCGATTTCGAGGGACGTTTCAAAAGGGTGGTCGATCACCAGGAGGCGGACCGGGTGCCGTTGTGTGAGGTGCTGATCG
>CAZACO010000418.1:0-4383 GCA_964483185.1 uncultured Desulfobacteraceae bacterium | reverse complement strand
GAAAGTGGATGATCTTGTGGTGAGACACGCCCATGTCTTCAGGGAAAAGCAGAGGATCGATCTCAGGACCGGGCATTGTGTGGAGGTCATTGATCCTGCTAAAAAAACCGTGAGAGGAAGGACATCAAAGGGTGATGACTTTCAGTTACCTTACGACAGGCTGCTGATCGCTACCGGTGCATCTCCCATTATCCCCCATCTCCCCGGATTTGATCAAGACGGGGTAGTGGGCCTGAAAAACCTGGACGATGGCAGGAAAATCAAGCAGTTTATTGTGGACCGCCAGGTCAAAAAGGTGGTCATTATCGGGATGGGATATATCGCATTGGAGATGTGCGAGGCCCTCCGTTCAAGGAACATTGCGGTCGACATGGTCAAACCCCGGCCTGTTTTTCTTCCCTGGATGAACGAGACGCTCTCTGCCATGGTCAGAGAAGAGATCGAGCGCCATGGCGTAACCATGTATCCGGGTCACGAGGTGAAAGGTATTGAAGCGGTGGATCGTGGCCTGAAGGTGGTTTGTTCCGACCTGGAACTGGATGCCCAGATGGTCATCGTGGCCATCGGAGTGACACCCAACAGCCAGACCGCTGAAAAGGCCGGGCTCGAACTAGGACTCCATAAGGCCATCGCCGTAGATAGGACCCTCATGACGTCAGGTAAGGATATCTATGCTGCCGGCGACTGTGCAGATGCCTATCATGTGGTGACCGGAAAAAAGACGTGGGTCCCGTTGGCCTTGAGGGCCAACCGGGGAGGGTGGGCCGTGGCCGACACTATCACCGGCAAAGAGGTCGCCCTTCAGGGCGTGGCAGGGACGTCCGTCTTCAAGGTGTTTGATCTCCAGGTGGCCCGCACCGGTCTGTCCGTAAAAGAGGCAAAGGACGCCGGCTTTGATCCGGCCGAGGTCGCCATCCAGGCCAGAACACGCGCCCACGCACATCCGGGATCTTCCACAATCGGTGTACAGATGGTCGGTGATAAACCATCCGGCCTCCTGCTGGGGGTCCAGATGGTGGGGAGGGAGGGAGCCGCTCACAGGGTCAACGCGCCGGCCGTGGCCCTTCATGCAAAAATGACCGTTGAGGCGTTTAGCCAGTCTGACCTGGCCTATGCCCCGCCTTTCAGTCCGGTGTGGGACCCGATGCTCACGGCTGCAAACCAGCTTTTAAAAAGGATGTGAGCTGGACGTGCCCTAACGTCTTCTGGATCTTTGGAAAAACGGTTTGCCTTTCCCTGCGATCCCTGTGACTCTGTGTGAGCTATTCATTGACTTCCGGGGAATGACGGGGTATTAAAACAGCATCAGAAATCCTTATCCAGACTCTCCTTTTCAATCCGAGAAGGAAAGGGGACTTGAAATGGTCTATGGTCGCCCAAAAACCCTGATGCTCCAAAAATATGGCGATCGGGGTTTTTGTATTTTGCGGCATAGGAAAAAAGACCACGATGAATTAAGTAGCACAATTATCTGGGGACAGCCAGTACGGCTAATAATCAGTAACGAACCCTAAAAACAGCATTTAAAATCAGATAGTTGAATAAACCATTGAATTGCTGAAGGAACGTCCTGCAAATCCCTGATTTCGAGTATTGCGGTCGCAATAGATTCAATGGGATGTGGGGAGGGGGTCGCCAAACTGACAACTTAGAATGATTGATAAATGGGTGAAAAAGGAGGCGGATTTTCCGCCTATATGATCGTTTTCATGGTTAAATAAGGGATTATTGCCGTGAACCGGCCAAAGGTGGACGCTAACCCTGGAAAAGATGTTCGGCAAAGAAATACAGGGGGTGAACTCTATGAAGAATTTTGATGACCTGAGACTTCAAAGCAATGAGAAGGAGGCCATTCGGGAAGCCACAGAAATGCTGAGGAAAAAATTTCCGGTCAAGGAGGTCATCCTGTTCGGTTCAAAGGCCCGAGGGGATAGCGACAAAGAATCGGATATTGACTTGCTTCTTTTAACCACGAAATCCCTTCATTGGAAAGACCGCCATGCGATAATTGATGCCCTTTTTGAAGTTGAGATGAGGCATGATGTCGTGATCAGCATCGTCATCAACACGCTTCACGACTGGAATGAAGGCGTATGCACCGTTCTGCCCATACACGAAGAAATCAACACGGAAGGGGTGCCTATGCGATGACAGATAAAGACTCTACCAGAGACCACAAGTCCGTACTTATTGGCTATTGGATGGAAAAGGCCCGTGAATCCATGGAGGCCGCCCGGAGCGAATACGATTCGGCGCGATATTCAACGGCCGTGAGAAATCTTTATTATTCCTGCTTCTATGCATTGACGGCGGTCTTGCTGAAGGAAGGATACACCTTCAAGAAGCATACCGCTGTTAAGGCCGCGCTCCATAAAGATCTCATCAAGACAGGTACCGTGGAATCAGACTGGGGTAAATTCTACAATAAGATCTTTGACAGCCGTCATGAGGGTGATTACCAGCCTCTGCGCATCTTCCAGGCTGAAGAGGTTAAGTTGTTCCTTGATCAGGGTGCAGGTTTCATCGAACAAATGGAAACCCTGTTGGTTCGATGAGGTAAGCCTACCAGTGATAGGGAACAGGTCCACTCTTACCGGCGATTCAGAACCTGAAGAGAGCTATGTCGGACGGTGCCAGCCGGACATTCAGCTCTTAAAAGACTGAGTTTGACAGGGTGAGGATGAGACCCGGAAAAACGGTTTGCCCTCCTCTGTAATCCCTGTGACTCTGTGTGAGCTATCCGTTGACTTCACTCTCCTTTTCAACCCGAGAGGGAAAGGGGACACTTGAAAATTCACAGCGAGCGCATTCCCAGGTGCTTTCGGCGGTCCGCCCGAGGCGGATAAAGGTTAGCGAGCGAACTCAAAATGAATAGATTCTCCTTAAATTTGGGAGATTCCCCGTCCCGCTGCTCAAGCGGGACTGTGGGGATTCTTCAAATGGTCCACAGTCGAACGAAAACCCCGTTTCTCAGAACAGAGGGAGAGCGGGGTTTTGTATTTATGTTGTGTCTTCCCGCTCGGAGATTGGTGTAAGGCCCCGTGTGCTGGATAACCGAACACCATAATAAAATACTAGCTTTATAGCTTTTTGAACCCCCAAATGGAGGAGGCAGCAGGTGGGGAAAAGGATTTAAAAAAATCGCGACATATCAGCCGCTTGATGGAGTTACTTATTTATTGATGGACGGAGACCCTGGAGCAGGCGCTGGAAAAGGAGGATAAATGGTGATGATAGGAAAAAGATTCAGTATCATATCTATTGCAGGCGCCCTTGTTATCCTGCAGGGGCTTGTGTCGGTCGCCGCAGCGGCTGAGGAGGGCGGAAGCCTTCAAGATGTGGTAAACAAGATCCACTGGCTGGGCCACGATGCCTTCCGGATAGACGCGGGTGGCCGGGTTATTTACATCGATCCCTGGAAGATTTCGGGAGGTCCGCAGGCGGACATCATCCTGATTACCCATGATCACCGAGACCACTGCTCGCCTGAAGACGTGGCCAAGATACGGGGCAAGAACACGCATGTGGTGACGGTAAAGGCCGCCGCCGCAAAGCTCCCCCCTCCGGTGACCGTGGTCAAGCCGGGGGACAGCCTCACCGTTGAAGGCGTCCCGGTGACGGTAATCCCGGCCTATAATGTAGACAAATTCCGAAGTCCGGGAGTCCTTTTTCATCCAAGGGAGGCGGGCTACGCAGGGTATCTTATTACCGTTTCAGGCATCACCATCTATCACGCCGGCGATTCCGACCCAATCCCGGAGATGGCCTCCGTGAAGGCCGATATCGCCCTGTTGCCCGTCAGCGGCATTTACGTTATGACTGCAGAGGAGGCCGTAGCTGCGGCTGATCAGATCCGCCCCAAGCTGGCCATCCCCATGCATGTAGGCAGGGGAATAGGATCCATGGCAGACGCCGAACGATTCAAGCAGAAGGCATCTGTCCCGGTGAGGATACTCCCCATGGAATAGGCAGGCCGGACGATTCGCCGAAACCCTTACGTAAGGCCGGATTCGCCCAGGGTCAATACTCCCTGAATTCCGGTTTCATATGGCCGGTCTTTTCTTTGATGCGGCCAACGATCTCGTCCCTCCGGGCTTTGGCCCAATCCGGAACCTCCGAATGCCATCGTTTTAGGGAAGGGATATGAATCACGGTAGGCGCCTTGAGCCCAGGATCCACCTGAAATTCGATGCTGTCTTTCCCCTCTATGTATTTGATGTATCGAAAGGCAATGAGAAGATCATATTTTTCAGTGTCGTGCCGGTCAGGCCCCTCCCCCGCAGCCCTGGATGTTTCACCCGTTTCAGGCATCCCGCGCTTTGATTCCGGGCCGGTCTTCCCTGTTGTACTGACGGACTCATCGATCTGTTGAATCCGTTTGAT
>CAZACO010000417.1:0-4394 GCA_964483185.1 uncultured Desulfobacteraceae bacterium | reverse complement strand
TCGAAATTCTTTTTTCCGTCCGCCGGCTGATTGTCATATTCGTAGTTGAATTGAAAAGAGGCGTAAAGCTTCAGGACCATCGGTATGCGGATCCCGCTACGGGTACGAACCCCCCAGTTGGTGCTGTCTCCGAAGTCATACAGAAAATCGTCATGATGAAAAACCTGAAAAAACTTGTCAAAGAACCACATGTCAAAATCGAGGGCCCAGTAGCCGGCAAAATAGCTCCGCTGGTCCTTACCGCCCAGAAAATCCATGTTCTTGCTATACTTTTCATAGGCATAGGCCGGCCCTATTTGGGCTGAGAGATTCTTCCGTCGCGATCTCCAGAACTGGTAGCCCGGACCTGCCGCGACGTTGCCTAACAGATCCAGGTCTTTAAACTTGTCCATCTGTGCCGTGGCGTTGCCGAACACAAACCATTTCTTGGTGAGGAAACGCTTATATGTGGCCGAACCCAGGGCATTATCCTTGCTGAGATTGTCTTTGCTAAACTCCTTGTGAAATTCAGCGTACAGCTTGACCACGTCCGGTAATTTGGAAATCATCAGGTTCCCGATCAAGCTGTATTTTTCGGTATTGGTATTCCCGGTTTCTTTGCTGGCCCCGGCCGAGACATTGCCGCCAAATTCCCAATGAGCCGGCGGCTTGGGCCGTTCCAGGGTCTTGACCTGGCCCAACTGGATCGGCACCGGAGGGCTGCCGTCCGCCGGTTGGAGGATCAGGGTTCCGTCCTCTTCAGCTGTTACCTTTCCGATCAGGATCTCTTCGTCCCGCAGATAGGCCTCCATCGGCTTGTCGGTCGTAAGTTTTGCTACCTGGTCCCATTTGATGGTGATCTCTCCCGCATAAGAAGTCTTGAACACCAGCCTTCCCAGGGACATGGAAACCACGCTTCCCTGGAGACGATCGCCGTTTTTCATAATCAGTTCATCTGCGCTGGCAATGTTTGCAAACAGGAAAACCAGGAGCCCGGGTAACACGGCCAGCATGCCGCCTTTCAAGTACTTCCTGATCCGTCCTGGCCATGCCTCCCTTTTACGGCGTACTGTCTCGTTGAACCGGTTAGGACCGCCACCCATCATATCAATGCCTCCTTCTCTGTACAGGGATTTGCTGCGCGAATTACAGGATGTCCCGCTATTTTTGCCATCGGACTATAGGTAAAGGACGATGGCGTGTCAACGCAAAACCCCCCTTGGCTTCGCTTCTAACCGCAATATCCCGCTAGAAGGCCTTTTCGATCCTTGACACAGACACCCGCTTCTCCTATATTTTTTCAGTGCGGACACGCCTTGAACCCGGCAGGCCGCTGTCTCCCGCCCTTGAACCGGGACGTGGTCTCGGGATCATAAGACAGTATCAAGAGCGCAAGGTCTGACACCCATGATTGAGGAGGGCCTTTTGTGGCCGACACAACGGAAAAAAAAGATAATTCCTCTGCGCTGCACACGTGGCGTTTTGTGAGGTTGGGCGGGTTTGATCAGGTAAGACTGGAAACGGGCGCGGATCTGCTGGCCTTGGACCAGCTCGACCAGAAATTATGGGCAGCGCTGAGCTGCCCGACCCAGGGCCTTGAGTTTGACGAGAGAACCCTTGAGCTGATCGATACGGATGGGGACGGCCGGATCCGGGCGCCGGACATCATTGCTGCTGCCAAATGGGCCGGAACCCTTCTGAAAAACCCGGACGACCTCATAAAAGGCGCGAAGGCCCTGCCACTTTCGGCCATTGACGACAGCACTCCTGAGGGGAATGAAATCCTCTCTTCGGCCAGACAGATCCTCAAAAATCTGGGGCGATCAGATACAACGGAAATCACCACGGACGATACCGCAGACACCGTAAAGATCTTTTCAGAGACCCGGTTTAACGGTGACGGGATTATCCCTGTCGATTCAGCTGATGATGAGGCGACCCAGGGCGTTATCAAGGATATAATGGCATGTGTCGGTGCGGAAAATGATCGCAGCGGGCTTCCGGGGGTCTCGCAGGAAAAGGTTGACCGGTTCTTTGCCGAAGCGCAGGCTTACTCTGATTGGTGGAAAAAGGCTGAAGAGGATGCGAACCATATCCTCCCTTACGGTGATGCAACCGGTGATGTCGCGGCAGTCTTCCAGGCCGTCAAGGCGAAAGTCAATGACTATTTCATGCGCTGCCGCCTCGTCGAATTTGACCAGGGTTCAGCCGGGGCACTGAACCCGTCGAAGGAAACGTATGAAGCCCTCACCCTGAAGGACTTTTCGGCTGCTGCAGAGGTCATTGCTGCTTTTCCCCTGGCCAGCATTGAGGCCGGAAAACCCCTGCCCCTGAAAGAGGGCGTCAATCCCGCCTGGGAAGGGGCTATTGAAAAGCTGCGTTCTAAGATCGTAACGCCTGTCTTTGGAGAAAAGGAGAGACTGGATGCGAACGACTGGGAGAGGATCACCTCGAAATTCTCCGCTTATGAAAGCTGGCTCAGTAAGAAAGAAGGGGCCATTGTTGAACCGCTCGGGCTCGAACGGGTTCGGGAGATATTAAGGAACAACAGCAAAGAGATCCTTACCGGTCTGATCGAAAAAGACAAGGCCCTGGCCCCGGAGGCAAATGCTGTTTCCTCGGTAGACAGGCTGATTCGCTATTATCGGGATCTCTACACGCTTTTAAATAACTTCGTTTCATTTCACGACTTCTACACGCCCGGCAAGAAGGCCATATTTCAGGTCGGGACCCTCTATTTAGACGCCCGCAGCTGCGATCTGTGCGTCAAGGTGGATGACGTGGGCAGACACAGCAGCCTGGCACAGTTGAGTCGAACCTATATAGCCTACTGTGATTGCACACGTAAGGGAACCGACCAAAAGCTGACTATCGCTGCCGCTTTTACCAACGGCAACGCGGATAACCTCAGGGTGGGCCGAAACGGGGTGTTCTACGACCGGCAGTGTCGAGACTGGGACGCCACGATCACCAAAATGATCGAGCATCCGATCAGCGTCCGGCAGGCTTTCTGGTCGCCCTACAAACGGATCGGGCAGCTGATCTCCGAGCAGGCCGCGAAGCTATCAGCCGCCCGTGAAAAGGAACTTCAAACCACTGTCACCAAAGCTGTCACTGAAACTCCCAAGGAGACCAAGCCAGGGAAGGTCTCGACCGGTCAGGCATTTGATATCGCCCGGTTTGCAGGCATATTTGCTGCCATCGGTCTTGCCATCGGCGCTATCGGAACGGCCATCGCGTCGATGGCTACCGGCTTTTTGAAACTCGCCTGGTGGCAGATGCCGCTCGCGGCCTTGGGGCTCCTGTTCGTCATCTCCGGCCCTTCCATGATCGTGGCCTACCTGAAGCTCCGCAAGCGCAACCTGGGTCCCATCCTGGATGCAAGCGGATGGGCGGTGAACACGCGGGCCAAGATCAATATCCCCTTTGGCAGCTCCTTGACGGGCACGGCTGTCCTGCCTCCCGGTTCCCGCCGCTCCATGCACGACCCTTTCGCCCGAAAGAGAAGGTGGAAGCTCTGTATGGTGGTATTGGGGATTCTTGTGGCTGCAGGAGTCCTCCTGCATCAAGGGTATCTCAAGAAATGGTGGCAGAGGTGTGTTGTCAGGGAAAAGACATCCCAGGTGATGGAGGTGACTGAACCGTCCCAGAGACCGGCCTTGCCACCGTCTTCCAAGAAGTAGAGAGATCTCGTGGCATCTTAGATCTCATTAATGCGTTTGCTCAGTCGTCTCTGTGGCGCACGCTGAGTAATGGGACCGGACAGCGCCGGAACATCTTTTCAGCCGTGCTCCCGAACAGTACCTCCGCAAGGTCGGTACGGCCCTTTGCCCCCATGACAACCAGATCGATCGCCTCTTCTTTGACAGCCTTCACCAGCTCAACGAACGGAATCCCGATGCGGAAGACGGTCTTCACAGTCAGACCGGGATAAGAGCCCGGGTCCCATAACTCCTTCATGAGCTGGGATCGCTCCTCCTTCTGCATCTCCACATATTTCTGGACGGATATGCCTGTGGTGATGTTTTCGATCCGCTCGATAGCGTCAACATCCCGCTGGTTGATGACATTGACCACCATCATTTCCGCCTCCAATCCTGTGGCCAGTTCAGCGGCAAATTTGATGGTTTCCGCCGAGTACTCAGAAAGGTCAATGGCAACCAGTATTCGTCTAGGGCCTTTCATGATCTCCTCCCTCTCTCAACAGATATTGGACATCTCCATTTGAACGTGCCTAGGTCAACCGCCCTGTTCAATCGTCCCCATCTCAACACATAAAAAGGATATCCTTGACCAAACTTGATGGTTCCCTAAAAAGTATGTTTTCTCGCAAAGGCGCCAAGAACGCCAAGAAAATATTTTTTAATATTAACAAGTTAACTTTGCGGGCTTTGCGCCTTTGCGCGAGATTTTGA
>CAZACO010000416.1:0-4399 GCA_964483185.1 uncultured Desulfobacteraceae bacterium | reverse complement strand
CCATCATGGCCGTGGCCCGGAGTTCCTGGATCTTGAGGATCCTCGCCTGGGTGTCCAAGACGCCTCCGGGTACGACTTCGCATCCGATTTTTTCCGCTGCATAATGACCGGCCCAGAAGGCCACAAAGATATTGTAACCGAAAGGGATAAAGACTCGGTCTTTTGGACGATACCCCTGGGACCAGAGAATATACGACCAGCACTCGGCCCACCACTCCCAGTCGGTCCAGGTATCCGGCTGGTAGACCGGTTGTCCTGTGGTGCCGCTTGTCTGGCGGAATTCCGTCACCGATTCAAGGGGGACACACAGGGCGTCGCCATAGGGAAACGGGTCTTTCCTCTGGATGTCTCGCATCATCGACTTCTCCACCCGGGGGACATGCCGGATATCGTCAAACGTGCGGATATCATCAGGGGAGATGCCTGTGTTGTCATAAAGTGCCCTATGAAATCTCGAATGATCGTACGTCCATCGGAAGAGCCTCTTGAATTTCTTGAGCTGAAGGGCCCTGATCCGCTCGTGGGGAAGGGTTTCAAGTACGGGATTCCAGTATCTCTGTTCATCCATCATCATAGATCCTCTTTTTCAGGCCGTGTGCTTTGTCGGCATCGGTTTTAAGCGGTTTTGACAACATGCGGATTGGACATGAACCTTGGTATTCGAACCGGCAGATTGAAATAATGTTCTAATACATCAGATTGGGCAGAAACAGGATAAGCTGGGGAAAGATCATCAGGATGATAATTCCCACAATCACGGCCAACAGAAAGGGGAGTATCCCCTTGAAGATGGATTCGAGGGGGACTTCTCCGATAACGGTTTTGGCCACGCCATACACCACATAGACGTTGATCCCCACAGGGGGCGTGATCACACCCATCTCCGTGACCATGACGATGATCAGGCCGAACCATATGGGATCGTAACCGAGGCCGGTGACCAGGGGATAGAAGATCGGAACGGTCAACATGACAAAGGCGAGGGCATCCATAAAACAGCCGCCAAAAAAGTAGATGAGCACGACGACGATCAGGATCATATAGGGGGGCATATCAAAACCGCCGACCCAGGTTGCCATGTTAAACGGTATCCTGGTAACGGCAAGGAACTTTCCAAACATAACGGCCCCGGCTATGAGCATCATCACCATGCAGGAGGTCCTGAGGGTCTCGTAAAGGGACTTGACAAACCCCTCCCAGGTAAGCTGGCGCCGGATGAACGATACGGCCAGAACGCCGAAGGCCCCTACGGCCGCTGCCTCGGTAGGCGTAAACAGGCCGATGAAGAGCCCGCCCATGACCAGAACAAAGACGATCAAGGTCTCGCCCATACCGAGCAGGGACCTGATCTTCTGTCCCCATGAAAATTTCTCTCCGGCGGGTCCCTGGAGCGGATTGATGCGGCATCTGATGTATATGGAGAGGATAAACAGGATCGTGACCAGAATGGCGGGGATGATCCCTGCCACAAACAGCGCCCCGATCGATTGTTCCGTCAGGACACCGTATACGATCAGCACGATGCTGGGCGGCATGATCATGCCCAGTCCCCCGCCCGATGCCACTGCACCGGTGGCTAATTCATCTGCATATTTATACCGTTTCATCTCCGGCAGCCCTACGGTTGCCATGGTGGCCGCGGTGGCAGGGCTCGATCCGCATACCGCACCGAAGGCCGTGCAGGCGGATACCGTGGCCATGGCAAGACCGCCCCGGGTGCTGCCCAGGAACTTATAGCCCGTATCATAAAGCCGGCGGCTTATGCCGGAGTTGAATGCGAGCTGGCCCATGAAGATAAACAGCGGAATCGTTGTCAGCCCGTAGGAGGAAAAGGTATCATAAACGGACCTGGAAAGGAGGGATAGTGCCCCCTGTTCGGAAATCATAATACTGAAGCCCAAGTAGCCGATCATGGCCATGACAAAGGCCACCGGCATTCTTGACATAAAGATAATGACCATCACCGCGATGCCGATTATGCCGACCAGAGTAGGATTCATGGGTTTCTCAATTTCCTGATATTCTGGATGATATCTTGAAGGATAATAAGTGAGAATACGACAAAACAGAAGGCGGTCACATAGATGATCATGTACGAGGGAAATTCCAGGTTCATGGACACTTCCCCGGACAGATGCATTTCGCGGGCATAGATGGTCATTCGCCAGGTGGTAATAATGAACAGGGCCAGGCTGAGAAAACTGGTGCAGATGTCAATAACGGTCTGGATCTTCTCTGAAAAGAGCCTCACCAATATCTCTACGCCGATGTGCCCCTTGATCTGCTGGGTATAGGGCAATGCCATGGCCACGGAGAGGGTTGCCATGAACCCGACAAGTTCGACGGAACCGAAAATGGGATGGCGAAAAAACCGTCCCACCACGTCCACGCAGGTCAGGAAGGTCATCCCGACCAGGCAGATTGCGCCGATCAACTTGAGCTTGTCAACAATCCACTCAATGGTTTTCCAGAATGCATGCATGATCAACGTATTTTCTAACGCGGGTGTCCGCAACCAAGAAAAGTGTCTAAAGTGTCTAAAGTGATCTAAAGTGCCTAAAGTTAAGGAATTCTTTTAATCCAATGAAAAAGTCTGCGTTTTACAATCCCAGTTTCGAGTTTCCAGTTTCACTCTTGGCGTGCACCGCCACTCGACTATCACCGATTTTCTTGTTTTTCGTGACAGAAAACCTGGAAATAAGGTACTAATCCGGATAGACCAATTAAGACTCTGATGCCACTCAACAATTACAGGCTTGAGAGTCTCTTATGGATATATGGATAGAGGGTTCCCGAAATGCTGCCATGCTGACCACGTTCGGGTGACGCAAGGGACGAAACCCGCATCCATGAACCGATTATCAACATGTCAGGGTCGATCTCCTCAATGAGACCGACCCTGACGGATCGCTATTTGCTCGCTTTTTGCAAGGTTTGCATGGTGAAGCCTACGATCTCGTCACCATTGAAGCCCTTCTTGTTGAGTTCCTGGACATATTCTTCGGCGATGGGCGCAACAGCCTTTTTCCATCGCAGGCCTTCCTTTTCGTCAAGACCGATAATCTGGCCGCCCTGGTTGAGGAAGTAGCGGATACCGATCATGTCGCTGCTGTCCCAGGCCTCGCCATGTTTCTTCACCCATTCCTGGTTGATCCCTTTAATGATCTGTTTTACGCCCTGTGGCAGAGAGTTCCATTTATCCTTGTTCATGACCACAAAAAAGGAGGTCGTGTAGGCCGCGGGGAAGTCGGCAGTAATATAATCGGTGACTTCTCCCAATCTCCAGCCCTTGTCGGCCTCAAACGGGAAAACGCCGCCGTCTACCACGCCTTTCTGAATCATCTGATAGGTTTCGGGCATCGGTTTGGGGACGGGTGTGCCGCCTAAGGCCGTCACGACCTTGGCACTGGTTCCGTGGCCCCTGAGCTTGAGGCCCTTCATATCTTCCAGCTTTCTGACGGCCTTCCCTTTGGTGTGAATAAGCCCGGGCCCGTGTGCATGGAGATACATGACTTCGGTATCTTTCAGTTCTTTGGGTTGGAATTTTTCATAGACCGCGTTGACCACTTCGGTGGCAACCTGTCCACTGGTATAACCTAAGGGGAGATCGACTGCGGACATAACCGGGAAACGGCCCCGGGTGTAGGCCAGGACAGAAAAGCCGAGATCGGACTGTCCTGTCACAACGCCGTCATAGCACTGGCCTGCCTTGGTGAGGGTTCCTCCGGGGTAATATTCCACCTTGACCTTGCCCTGGGTCCGTTTCTCAACCTCTTTGCACCAGGCCTCTGCCAGTTTGCTCTGGATGTGGGTCGGCGGGAAAAAATTGCTGTATGTAAGTTTTATGGGTTGGGCTTGCGCCTTGAAAGCGCCGATGCTCATAAAGGCGATTCCTATGATTGCAACCAAGAAAAACACAAACACTTTTTTCTTCATCGTGGTATCCTCCTTGTTTAAAGAGCAGAGCAAAAATTTTTCACAAGACTGAACCGGCAAACTGCATTGTAATTATGTTAGGTTGTTTCACCTCCCTTCCCTGGCTGCCTCCGACTCGCAGATACTGCGGACCGGAATGTATTATAGCGTACCAAAATGGTCATCAATATGTCTATGGCACTCATATAATAAATGCAACCAGAAAACAACAAAAAATCGACAGAAAAGGCTGAACATTGGACGGTTGTTGACCGAGTAAGGATCTGCTGATCGGATTTCGGGAGGGTCTATCCGTTCCTGTTTCATATCCACGGTCGGTTGTCTGGCCAACGCCGGGAATCCCTCTCGTTATTGACACATAGGCCTCCCTTTATTATACTCATTCCTTCTGAAAGGATATCCTGTCAGCTTAGGGCTTGCGCAAAAATAAATTCCCAGAATTGGCGCCCAGATTTGGGTCGGA
>CAZACO010000415.1:0-4404 GCA_964483185.1 uncultured Desulfobacteraceae bacterium | reverse complement strand
TCAATTTTGGTCAAGATCAAGGAAGACGATAATTTTAACCGCAGGAATCCCGCTTCAGCGGGATTGAATATTTCGAGGATTAAAATTCGAGACTGACGTCCCGCCGCCGGCGGGAGGCAAAAGGGGGCGTTTTGCAAAGGTCTCGAACCGATAGGAGGCCGATTGCCGCCTATCCGCACTTGGTAAAACCGCAGAAGTGACAGGTCATGCAGCCCTCTTCAAAACTGATGGTCTGACCGCATTCCGGGCAGGTCTCTCCAAGGAGGCTGTTTTTGTGGTTACCGTTCCGCTTAACTGGCTGGTTCTGCATATATCTTTTTTCAAGGACCCTGCTGATGGCGTCGGGAATGGACAGGACGAGCCCGTCCTTTTGAAAGACCGGATGCTCGCCCCCGATCCCTTTCAGCTGTTCGACTATTTTTTCCACCCTCACGCCGGATCGAAGCGCTAAGGATACCAGTCGGCCGATCGCCTCGGTCTTTGCAGTGGTCGACCTCCCTGATTTGCCGATGGTGGCAAAGACCTCAAAGGGCCGTCCTTCATACTCCGTAACGGTCACATAGAGCGCGCCCATACCGGTGATCATCTTGGTGGTGAACCCTTCCAGGGTCTCCGGCCGCTCTTTTACAACCGTCATAAACCCGGTGCCAGGGACCTGCTTATCCTTATCGGTAAAGGAGAGGACCTGATTCTCCTTGCTCCCATCCCTGTAGATGGTCACCCCCTTGCATCCCAGCTCATAGGCCAGGTCGTACACCTTCTTGACATCATCGGCCGTGGCGTCCCGGGGGAGGTTGACCGTCTTTGAAACAGCGTTGTCCGTGTATTTCTGAAAGGCCGCCTGCATGCGGATATGCCATTCGGGGACCACATCGTGGGCCGTCACAAAGACCTTTCGGTCCTCCTCGGGTATCTCCTCCAGGCCCCTGATACTCCCCTGCTTGGCGATGGTATCCATCAATTCAGCACTATAGAAACCCTTTTGTCTGGCTATTCGCTCAAAGTACGGGTTCACCTCTAACAGTTTGTCGTTATCCATGACATTTCTGACAAAACTGAGCGCAAACAACGGCTCAATACCGCTGGAACACCCTGCGATGATACTGAGCGTGCCGGTGGGCGCAATGGTCGTGGTGGTCGCATTGCGGTAAGCGCATCCTTCACGGTCCCTGAATACGCTTTGCTCAAAGTTACCGAAAACCCCCCTTTCCTCAGCCAGGTCTTTGGATGCCTCGTGGGACTCGTTCTGTACAAAACGCATCACGGCCTCGGCCGTCTCAAGGGCCGCCTCGGAATCATAAGGAATCCGCAACTGGTACAGCATATCGGCAAAACCCATCACCCCGAGCCCGATCTTGCGATTTCCCTTCACCATGGTGTCGATCTCGGGCAAGGGATACTTGGACATATCGATCGTGTCATCTAAGAAACGGACGCTCCACCAGACGACCTCCTTCAGACCGTCATAATCGACAACAGGCCCTTCATCGGTCTGCATGACGAACTTGGCCAAGTTTATGGACCCCAGATTGCATGCCTCCAGGGGAAGCAACGGCTGCTCCCCGCACGGATTGGTGCTCTCTATTTCTCCTAAGCCCGGTGTGGGATTGTCTCTGTTAATCCTGTCCAGGAATATGATGCCCGGGTCCCCGTTTTCCCATGCCTGTTTTACCAGGCCCTGATAGACCTCTGCGGCATCCAACTCTCCGGCCTTTCGATGGTCCCTGGGATCTTTCAGGGCATAGGGCCCGTTTCGCTTGACACTCTCCATAAAGGCGTCTGTAACGGCGACCGAAATATTGAAGTTATTGAGTTCGCGGTTATTCTTTTTGCAATAGATAAACTCCATGATATCGGGGTGATCCACCCTCAGGATAGACATGTTGGCCCCCCTGCGCGTGCCCCCCTGTTTGACCTGCTCGGTGGCGGTATTGAAGATCTTCATAAATGAAACCGGTCCTGAGGCGATGCCGCCTGTGGTGCCGACCCTGCTCTTTTTCGGCCGCAGGCGTGAGAAGGAAAACCCGGTCCCGCCTCCCGATTTATGGATCAGGGCCGCGTTCTTCAGGGCATCAAAAATCCCTTCCATGCTGTCGTCAACCGGGAGCACAAAGCATGCCGCCAGCTGGCCGATCCGTCGTCCGGCGTTCATCAATGTGGGGGAGTTGGGGAGGAACTTGAACTCGGTCATCATCCGGTAAAAAATCTCCTCCATCTCTTTCACCCGGGCATCTCCCCCATACTTCTTCTCGGCCTTTGCGATATGTCCGGCCACCCTGGCAAACATCTCTTCAGGGGTCTCAATGACTCGCCCCTTGTTGTCTTTCCTGAGATACCGCCGTTCCAGCACCCTGCCGGCATTCCCGGAAAGATCGAGGCTTTTTCTTATGAAAATGGATTTGTCCAGGTGAATCGGGGAGGTCTTGGAAAGCCCGTATTCAAGCAGTTTTGCCTCGATCATATGCTCTATGATCGGCAGGGTAATGGTCTGGAGTTCCAGCTTGGCGATCTCTTCACGGAGAAACCGGCTGATGTCCATTGCCTGGTCTGTATTAATCGGGTTTGCCTTGACCAAAAGATCGGAAAACCGGTGGTCATCCCAACTGTACGCACCGAGATCAAAGGCATCCTCTTCTGTGACTAAGACCTTTCCTTCTTGACCCATGGACATCCTCCTCTCTTACCCTTGCCTGCTTCCCGGTTATGCTTTATATTATGATTGTCTTTACAGATAATGCGTTTGGATGACTCAATTCTCAGGGGATCGAAGACAAGACGGTTCTCAACATGAAAGGGTTATATTTGACCAAGTCCGCATTCCCCCGTGAAAGGGACTTGTTACCGGCGAATCAAGGTTTATATTTTCCTATGGATGAGCATTCCAAGGAATTGCTTCCCGGCTTCTGAAAATGAGGGGTTCATTTTTATATACAATATGTAGTATGTCAAGAAAAAAAGAATACAATATCTAAGCTTATATGGGGGGGGAGGCTAATCGCTTGAAAGTCTTAAATAAAAAAAATCGGATGATGCGCGTACGAACCGCCTTTATCGCTTCCATGTTCTGGACGGCCCTGGTCCTGTTGTTTATGACCGACCTCCACGCCGCCACCGTGACGGAAGGAGCCAAGAGATTCACACTGGATAACGGATTCACCGTGATCCTCAAACAGGACCGGAGTGCGCCTGTAGCGGCCATCCAGGTCTGGGTCAAGACCGGCAGTGCCAATGAAACAGAGGAAGAAGCCGGGATCACCCATCTCATCGAGCATATGATCTTCAAAGGCACCCCCTCTAAATCGACCGGAGAGATCGCCAAAAGCATTGAGGCGGCCGGGGGGCATATCAATGCCTATACCTCCCTTGATCGAACCGTGTATTATGTGGAGATCCCCAGCGACCATCTTGATACGGGCCTCGATGTCCTCTTGGACGCTGTCCAGCACTCCCTTTTCGATGCCGAGGAGCTGGAACGGGAAAAGGAGGTGGTCCTGGAAGAATATAGGCGTTCGTTGGATATCCCTGAAAGGCAACTGGGATGGGCCATGATGGCCCTGTGCTACGAGAAACATCCCTACAGACGGCCGATCATCGGATACGAAAAGACCATCCGCGCCTTTGACCGGAAGGCCATCCTGAACTATATGGACAAATGGTACACCCCAGGGAACATGGTCCTGACAGCGGTCGGGGACTTCGATACGGAAAAGGCCCTGAAAACCATCAAGGCCCTGGTCACGGATTTCCCGAAAAGGACCGGAAAAAGCCCTTCCAGACCGGAAGAGCCCCCACAGACCGTCCTCAGGAAACTCCTCAAAAAGGGCCGGGTGCAGCAGGTCTACCTGAACCTGGCATGGCACATACCTGCTTTGGCCCACGAGGATATGTACCCCCTGAATATCCTTGAAATTATCCTGGGACAGGGGAAGAGCTCGAGGCTCTATACGCGGCTGAAAATGAAGGCCAATCTCGTCACCCATGTCAGTGCCGGGGCCTATGCCCTTTCAGACCCGGGCCTCTTCTCCCTGGATGCGACCCTCAGCCCCGATAAGCTGGATGCCGGACTCAAGGCCGTTGGCCAGGAGATCTCCCGTATCACCCTCGAACCGGTGTCCGACGCAGAGTTGACCCGGGCCAAGACCCTTTCGGAGGCCGATTTCGTCTTTGATATGGAAGACATGGCAGGACAGGCCAGGACCCTGGCATTTTTTCAGACCATGACCGGAGACATGTACAATGCGGATCACTACCTGAGCCACCTGAAAAAGGTGACGTCCGATGACGTCATGCGTGTTGCACGAGACTACCTCACCCCGGAAAACCTCTCCATCGGGATCATGGCGCCCGATGGAACCGACATCGCCCTGGAAAACAAGGCAGTGGCGGAGCTGTTCACACAGCCCG
>CAZACO010000414.1:0-4405 GCA_964483185.1 uncultured Desulfobacteraceae bacterium | reverse complement strand
CTGTTCTGTTACTTTTAGACGGCTGTGCCCAGCTTACAGTCGTGCCTCCGTCTCCCCCCCTTGGCCGCCATGAAATCGCAGGCATTGTTTCGGCCTTCAAGAAACAGGAAATGGCGGTTCACACGCTTGTTTCTTCCGGTACGCTGACTCTCCAAACCCAGGGTTCCGAATCAGAGGCAACATTCTTGATCGTGGCAACCCGAGATCCATCCAACATCAAAATCGAGATTACACACCCCTGGGGCCGTCCCCTGCTTCACGTCTTGATCAGCAGTTCACGCCTTGATATTCTTTCTTTTTCTGAGAAACGCTTATACTGTGGCCGTCTTGGGAGTCCCGACCTGTTGAAATGGATACCGGTTCCTCTCAATTCCGACCTTCTCTGGGCCCTTGCAAGGGCCTACCCGGTGCTGCCCGCTCACGATCGCGTCCTATCCACGAAAGGCGGCCAGATAACCTTAATTGATGGAAATGAGGATACCATTCAGGTCATTGAGTTCTATCCCGAAAGCAACCTGCCGCAGAGGGTCTGTTTCTGTCGGGAAAATGCCGAGATGTTTTTTTCGCGCTTCCAAGACAACAGCGGCATTCTGTATGCCAGGGAAATAGGCGTAAATGACGCCGAGGACAACGCCACATTGACGCTTGAAATCAGGCAAATGGTCTTTAACAAGCCGGTGCCGGAAGCCATATTCAAATTGCAGACACCTCGAGATTTTGAAGTGGTTTCCCTCGGAGATGCAGCCAGGGAATAGGCCAAGAAGAATATACCTATCTTCTGTTCCCATCATTACCCGGAGATAAGGAGGGAAAACCTCGCAGTTCTCGGAAAGGCTTGTATCCTGATGGGATTGAACGATTACATTGCCATTGTATTCTCCTCCTTTCAAACGTATGTCCGGCAGCTTAGCGCGGCAAACTTTTGTCAAAAGATCTGATGATTTTCCACAATATCTTAAGTTTTTGTGATATAATTGATTTTTCGGGCAACATTTAAAAGCGAAATATAGTTTCATCCAAGAGATAAAACACGTCATACGTGTTTGATGCATCGTTTAGAGATCAAAATTTGTGCCATGTATTCAGCCTTTTCTTAAGAACATCTATTATTCAGACCTCTATGGCGTCAAACGGGACACCTTCCGTCTGCAGAGGATATTCAAAATAGCAAGCTAAACAGTGAACACTTTATTATATCAAATGGTCTTTCATGTGATTGTACTCTTTTCCCGAGTCATCGGGCACGTTCCGAGAAGGGTTGGCGCCCGCTTGGGGAAAGTTTTGGGCCGCAGGCTTTACCATTGGGATAAATGGCATGCGAATATTGCCATAGAGAACCTCACAGAGGCCTATGCCGATGAAAAAGACCTGAAGAAAATCCAAAACATCGCGAGGCGTGTCTTTGAGAATTTAGGGAAAGTAATCTTCGAGATCTGCTGGTCTCTGAGTCATGATAAAGAGAACCAATTCTGTCATTTTAACATCCAAGGGCTTTCAAATATTCAAAAGGCGTATGATCAAGGCCAGGGCGTCTTGGCCCTAACCGCCCATTTCGGGAACTGGGAACTTCTGACGATCGTCGGGGCTATGCTCAGATACCCCCTCAGTATCGTTTACAGGCCTCTCGATTTCAGGCCAATGGAGCGCTTTATGGTTATGTT
This sequence comes from uncultured Desulfobacteraceae bacterium, assembly GCA_964483185.1. Lineage (GTDB taxonomy): Bacteria > Desulfobacterota > DSM-4660 > Desulfatiglandales > Desulfatiglandaceae > CAZACO01. Next base: position 2,744 of record CAZACO010000414.1, on the reverse strand, counting down.
CAGGACCCGCTTTGGCGCTAAAATGATTCCCAAAAAAAAGGCCTTGCGCAATATTCTCAAGAGCCTGGATCGAAAAGAGATCGTGGCACTGCTCATGGACCAAAATGTGGAATGGCGCGAAGGAGTTTTTGCTAGTTTTTTCGGTCGTCCGGCCTGTACAAACAAGGGGATGGCACTGCTGGCGCTCAAGACGGGAGCGCCTGTGATACCCGTCTTTTTGGTACGCACCCACTCAGGATTTACGGCAAGATTCCTTCCTGAGGTACCCCTAATCAAGACCGGAGACAAGGTAAAGGACCTTGAAGCCAACACCTTGCAGTACAACCGAGTGATAGAATCGATGGTGCGTCAATATCCCGACCAGTGGTTCTGGGTCCACCGCCGTTGGAACACCAAGCCGTTTTATCCGTGGCCCAGGGAGAGCTGACGCAACCCTGAATGATGAACTTGGGAACGCTTGCGAAAGACCTTTTCCGTCGTTTAAGAATATGCCGATTTCAATCGCCATCATTACCCAGGACGAAGAGAACCGCCTCCCCAATTGTCTGGAAAGCCTATCATTTGCTGATGAGATCCTGGTTGTGGACTCAGGGAGTCGGGACGGAACGGTTGACATAGCCAAGTCTTTTGGGTGCAAAGTTCTTTTAGAGACATGGCGAGGGTATGCTAGACAGAAACAGTTTGCCGTCGACAATTGTCTGAACGACTGGGTCTTGATACTGGATGCAGACGAACGGATTCCAAGGGAAACGGGAGAGAAGGTAAGAAGAATTATAGGTTCTCCTGAGTCGAAATTTGCCGCTTACAGTTTTTTGAGAAAGAACTTTTTCCATAACCGCTGGATTTGTCATTGTGGGTGGTGGCCTGATCGGGTGGTACGGTTGGTGAACCGCCGGCTGGGGCAATTCAATGATCAGCTTGTTCACGAGCGATGGATCTCAGATGGAAACATCAAAGCGCTCGATTTGACCATTGAGCATCGCAGTTTCAGGTGTTACTCAGATCTAGTACATAAAATGGAGACATACTCCACCTTAGCTGCCCAGGATATGCTAAAAAAGGGGAGGCATGCGCCATGGTCGTCGCCCCTGTCGCACGGCCTTTGGATGTTTGTTCGAACTTACATGTTGGAATTGGGATTCATGGAAGGCTTTGACGGATTTATGATCTCTGTTTTAAATGCCGGAGGCTCTTTCCTCAAATACGCCAAGCTTAGGGAGATGATGCTTGTTAAAAAATGATGGGGGAGTCCGCTGGCTCTCTGGAACCCGTAACGCATCCGATAAACGGGTTAGATCTCAGCCTCATATCACCCTCTTTACCCTAACGTTGCATAAAAAGTTAGCCTGATTGATACCGATTTACTTAGGCTGCTTTCTGAACTACATCCAGGAAGTGCAATAGATCCTTCCTGACCGCTTTGTTTGCACTCATGGTGAGAGTGAATTCCCCTTGGGGGCGCGTGAGTCGACCCGCACGCTGAATAACACGATGCCTCAACGTGTCAAGAGTACTGAATTCCTAGGCCGCTGGTCGTTTGGGACGAATCCTTTGGGCGGGCTTTGTGAGCATCTGTATTTCTTTGGATAAGTTGTGTGCCATCATAGCGCAAAGCGTATATATCTGATTTCCGTTCAGCCGTCGAGTTGCAATGACATTGAGGCCGCAGTCTCCTTTTGCATCGCCGAAGATGTCCTCCTGGGAGCCACGCCCATTATGAAATTGAACTACAGCTTTGGTTGATTCGGCCTTGTTCGTTACGATCACCTTGTAATCAAAGCTGAAATCACGGGGCTCAAATAGATGTAACTGCAGAGGACCTTTGTATTGTTTTCGAGCTTTCTTCCTGACAAAAATGAAACGGTATGTGGTATTCCACGATTTTGGTTTCCATTTGGTTTCAAAGCAGGACCACTCACGGTCAATAGTTTTCCAGCGTTTCCGCTTTTCAATGCACTCTTTGAGTTCCGGAAATCTTTCAAAAGGGACAGAGGCTGAAAACTTGACATTCTGCCTGCCAAGACCGATCAGGATCTCCTGGCTGAAGAGGGCTGAATCCATCCGAGACTCAAGAATGGTATTTCCAACTTCATGTCGCGCTTTTTCTAAGCAGTTGAGCATGAACCCGGCAGCGCCATCGGAGTCGTGAACATTTCCAGGCCGATGATGCAGCAGGTCGAAAAACTGGCTCGTTTGTGCCACGGTGCAAAATAGAGGGTAATAATTACGGCTACCTTTTTTCTGTTTGTTGAAGCCAACGGCGGTACCCTCAGCGTGTCCTTTCGTGCTCAGGACCAAACCGTCGAAGTCCAATGTCAATTTGGGCAATGCCTCTCGTTTCAAGCCCTCGATAACAAGGGAACGGGAAAGGTCTCTCAGGTTCTCAACGCTTTCGCTTTCCATTTTAGAAAGGGCTCTGGAGATAGTAGAAACATCCGGCAAATTTCGAAGGCCCATAATACGAAGAACCAGAGGGTTATCCCGATAATAGTCGACCTCACGCAGTCGGCGAAAGCCAAGCAGAAGATGAACGATAAGAAGCATAACGACAAGGTGCCTACCAAAAATGGGCGATATTTTCATATGCCTGAAGCACTGTTGCAGGCGTCTTTTCAGGTTCATACTCGAAAACAGGGCTTGAAAAATCAGCGACCCTGCAAAGGACGTTAGCTTTTGATCTTCAAACCGAATAGCAGGAATTTTGTGGACTTTTGCTTGAATTTGTGCTTTTTTGAACTTCACTT
>CAZACO010000413.1:0-4427 GCA_964483185.1 uncultured Desulfobacteraceae bacterium | reverse complement strand
TCAAAGGGCCATGCTGTTCTTATAGGCCTCATCAATCCTCTGTGCCAGGTATGAAATAGCCGCCTCCTCATATTCATACAGATCAAAACAATAGCCGTCTTCTCCGAGCAGACCCTGAGGTACCAGATCTCCCTCCTCGTCCGGGTCCGTGATCATGTCCCCATAAAAACATACAGAGAGCCACCTGTTTTCCGGATCATCATCGACGATATCCACCATGACGAACAGTCGCTCTTCTTTATCACCGCTTTTAGGGACATTGGCCCTGAAGGAATAGCTGATTCCAGGTCTTGATTTAAAATAAAAGACGGCCTCTTTCTTTTCTGAGAGGCTATCCTGCAATTTAATAAATGCCGGTTTGATGTTCGCGCTATCATCTGTCCATATTTCAAGAAGATCGGCCATTTCGGCGTAGTCTCCCTTGTCTGCAAACCTCTCTTCGGTCATTTCTGAAACCTCCTCCCTGCGTAAAAGGTCTTCGTCTCTCTCCCGTGCCCCAACCCGTCACGGGGCAAGCAGCACCTGTTCACCGAACCGCTCTAATAAGGCAGATGAAAGATCTTCAGCCCCTTTTTCGTCTTCGAACTCCACCATGAGTTCGCCTTTATCGCCCACAACCAGACGGCCATGCATTTCAACGACCTCCGCCACCTCAGAAGGCTCAACGGTCCACCAGCCCCGTGTTCTCAGGAGGAGTTCCTTCCCCTTCAACCGCCTGGGCGTCACCAGGTCTATGCTCCGGAACCAGGCCTCCCAGCCGATCTGGGCAGGGGACCTCAGGACCGGGGTTACCGGATCGTGGTAGATACGGCAACGGCCAAAAAGCCTCAACCGGATCATCTCAGGGCCTCCTGAATCAGTGCCTCGATCTGGTTATCACCCGGGATCGCCTCGGCCGGGAACCGAATACCGTGCCGGTTCAACGCCCAGGTCAGACAATGCATATAGAGATCCGTGGCATCGTCTTCCCCCTGTCCCATGCCTTTTGTGGCAGACAATGAAAGCGCCCTTTCAAAGAGGTTCCTCGAGTCTTCCCGGCAGTCCCTGAGCCTGCTGTCAAAAGGGGGTATCTCCAGCTTTTCCAACAACGCCTTTTGCGCCGACTCCATTCGGGAAAAAAGACGCCGCATCGTCCTGACAGAGGGGTCACGTCCCCAATCACCTGTCTTGCTCATCATATCCTTTCCAAGTTTCCCCACATGTCGCGTTGTTCCGGGCGGGATCTACCTTTCGCTCCGACACGTCTCAACGCCTTTATTTGTGAATCCTGGCGGTTCCGGTCTAGGACCGTTCATATACACCACGAACCCGATCCTGCAGGTAAACATGAGAAAAGGCGCCTCGGGTCGCCTCCTCAAACCAGGCAGACCCGGTCTGCTGGCAGGCCTTACAGGCGCACACAGGGATCTGAACCGCCAAGATGTGCTGGCCCAGACTGGAGGTTGACGCAATGGAAAGTGCCCCTGCACACTCGTGACAGCAGCGGATCGTTTCATGCTGCCGTTCATGGATCCCGTCTGTATCGTAGAAGATGTCCCTGCTCCTCTCAACGATCTCCCCTTTGTTATAAACCGTTCTTTTGAGGCCGTTTCCCAGAAAGAGGTCCTTCAGATGATCAATGATCTGCTCGATATGTCCGGTGATCTCGGGGGGCTGGGGCCGGTAATCTCTGTCGTAATTGGGTTCTTTTACAAACGATGTATCCATGCCGGCCATCGCCATGATGATGCCGACGTTCACATAGGGGAGGGCATCCTCCACTGCATAGCCCCCTTCCAGCACTGCAATGTCCGGTTTGAGCCGGGCATTAAGAGCGGCATAGCCACGAGCAGAAAAGTTCATGTTGGTAATCGGATCATTGAAGTGATTGTCCTGTCCTGCGGAATTTATAACCATTTCAGGTTCAAATGCCTCCAACAGGGGCATCACCAATTCATCGATCACATATAAAAACCCCTGTTCTCCGGTGTGGGGGGGCAAGGGGATGTTTACCGTAAGGCCCTGAGCATTCGGACCGCCTGCCTCATTGGGGAAACCGGACCCCGGATACAGGGTGCGGCCGTCCTGGTGGATGGAGATAAAGAGGGTATTCGGGTCATGCCAGTAGATATCCTGGGTCCCGTCTCCATGGTGGCAGTCCGTGTCAACAATGGCAATCTTTCTGATCCCATATTTTTCCCGAATGTATTCGATCATGACCGCCTCGTTGTTGATATTGCAGAACCCACGATTGCCGTGGACCACTCGCATGGCGTGGTGACCCGGAGGGCGCACAAGGGCAAAGGCACTTTCGACGTCCCCCTTAAGGACGGCATCAGCGGCCACCAGGCACCCGCCCGCAGAGATCAGATGGCTTTCCGTAGTGACCGCGGCTTCGTCCGGCACACAGAAGTGGATACGCCGGATATCTTCAAAGGCTGCCGGACGGACACGGTATTCAACAATCCCGTTTATATCCAGGAGACCCTCTTCTAAGACCTGGTCTTGGGTATAAAGAAGGCGTTCCTCCCTCTCAGGATGGGAAGGGCTGATGGCCCAATCAAAGGCAGGGAAAAACACCAGCCCGGTTCGACGCGGGGCACGTATCATTTTCAGCGGCTCCTTTCCCATTCGGGTATAAGACCCGGTGTGATGCCCATTTTGAGGCGGATATTCTTACCGGTCCTTGAATAGCCCCGGATCATGTTGAATATCTGTTTTTCTGTGATGGAGATCTCCAACCCCTTGTCCTCGGCGCCGATCGATACGGCCTGCCGGGAAAGGACCTCTTGACCCAAGGCCATCGCCTGTTCCATGCCAAAACCGGAATCGATAGGATTTTCCACGTTTGCCTCGGGGATAATGACGGAGCCCCTCTCCGTATCTGCCTGCAACGTAATCTCTGAGGTGACCCTGGCCACGGCCGCGCCCACGGCATTTGCCACGCCATGATGATGGGGGAAACGGTAAGGCAGGCCGAAGGCCTTCCCAATATACCCGGCGATCTGGGGGGCAGGACCGCCGATAATGAGAACCGATGCCGGCTCGATTTTTTGATCCTCAAGGACTTCATGGATGGTATAGACCGGCTGGGAGTTGATGTCGTGGAGAAAGGCCTTTGCCGATGCGGCGATGGTTTCGGCCATACACTGCAGCACCTGTTCAGCCGTGGTGACGGCATCCCACCCTGAAGCCCCGCCCACTTTTTCCATGGCGGCCCTTGCAGCATGTTTGTCCCCGATCTTTAATAAGCCAAGGGTGATCATGGCATCTGTGGGCGTTGCTGTGGGGCCGCCCATAGCCACAGGCCTGCCCCTGCGGGCCGGGCCAATGGTTAGGACGCCGCTTTCCGTTCTTCGGACCTCGCTGTCTCCGCCAAGACCTAAGGAGTGGGTCATCAATGACCGGATCAGGGTCTGAAAAGGGCCCAACCGGATGCCGAGAGGTTTGAGGAGCGGGGTGCCGTTAAGCACCACGGACATGTCCGTTGTGGTCCCTCCCACATCGAGAACCAGTGTGGTGCCCTCGCATCCGTCCAGGGCCAAGGCCCCCATGACGCTCGCTGCGGGGCCTGACTGGGCGGTGGAGGCGGGCCACTCGATGCTTTTGTCCAAGTCGATGGTCCCCCCGTCCGGTTTCAAGAGATAGCGGGGAGCGGAGAGACCTTTTTCGTCCAAAATATGAACAAGGGCGTCAGAGAATTTTTTATGGATCCCATAGAGGGCCGCATTCAGATAGGTGGTCGTGATCCGGCGGGGAAAATTGAGTGCCCCCGAAACCCGATGCCCCATGGCAACATGTGAAAAAGACGGCCCGGCCCACTCTGCCACCCGGAGTTCATGAGAGGGATTCCGTACGGAGAATTTACCGGCCACGCCGAGGACCTTGATGCCATTTTTAAGGATACGGGAAGCGGCGTCCAAGACTGCGTCCCGATTCAGGGGGGTTGCTTCGAGCCCCTGGTGGTTCAGGCATCCTTCAACCACGTGATAAGATGGTCCCACAGAGAACCAAGCGGGATCCATCCCCGGCCCGGCCGATACAATCATCCCGACATCATCCAGGCGGTCCTCAACAATGGCATTGGTTGCCATCGTGGTTGAAAACGCCATCCGTTTCAGTCTGCCTGGTTCGACATCCATCAGGGTATTTTCGAGGACACGCCTGAGTGTCGCCAGGAGGTCTTCACCGGTAGGGGTTTTGGTCGCCGCGACCACCTGCCTTCCTTCAATGAGAACGGCATCTGTCTGTGTGCCCCCCACATCAAGACCTAATATCATGACCCACCATTTATTAATGAATATTGAATGTTGAGGGTGCGCGTTGCCCTTTGAGCAACCCTTCGATCCTGTCGTGCCGGATCAATCGTCAAAAGCCGGGATTCTCTGCTTGAATGCTTCGATTCATCTTCCCTGATATGTAGCCTTCAAGGTCCAAAGAAACGTGAT
>CAZACO010000412.1:0-4447 GCA_964483185.1 uncultured Desulfobacteraceae bacterium | reverse complement strand
CGGTTTTCTCTCACCATCCCTAAGAAAACCCGATAAGGCCCCGGGGTCCCATAGGGGCAAAATGCCAGCCGGTCTCCGGGCACCACGGGGTCGTAGATATTGACCACCTGGCCGTTGCGAAATACTGCCTCGACCTCTTCAGGCGGAAGAGAAAGCATGTTAACGATATCGTGCGCAGTGCACCCCTCTTCGGGGATCTGTTTTTCCAGGGTATAAGGCAATCCCTGGGCATCCATGTGGCTCCGCAAAAAGCCGAATATGCGGATCGTAACGGCTTGTCGTTTTTCAATTTCAGTCATTTTCATCCTCCTCCCACCGGGGGAAAAAGCCCGACACGCTCGTCCCCTCGCAATTCATAATCAAAGGACTCATTCCTCCCGTTAACCATAATAATCTTAATCTTGACCTGAGGGATATTCATTAGCTTGCAGAGTTCAAGCACGGTTGTTTTCCGGTCCAATGAAAATTCTGCACCAGCCAAGGGGTCATACCCGGGAATGTATTGCCGCAGCGTTGAACTCAAAAATACTTTTACAGGCACTTTAGGCAGTCCTCAAAATGAACTTTAATACAGCCGTAAGAAGGCTAAACATACGCAAAAGTGGCCGCGATATCTTCTGCCGGAAGCGTCTCGTTCGCGTGAAGAAAATATCAAAAGCGCCAATGGCTGTCAATCCTGAAACAGACACAGCCTTATGTCATGTTTGACCCAACATCTTGAATTTTATGAATAATTTACTTGATCTCCAATCTATTTTGTGGCAGGCTACATTTGTTCACAGGTGAGACGATCGGCCTGTTTGCGGTATGGTCCGACTGCCCCGATGTCTCGTCAGCGCAACGGAACCGAAGCAGTATCGGTGACGAAGGTAAAACAACCCAATTCGATCCATGAAAGGAGGTTGCCATGTTCAAGATTTTAAGGGTCAACATGTCTGATCTTTCGATCAAAACAGAAGATATCGCGGAGGCATATCAGGGCTTGGGAGGAAGAGGCCTCACCTCGGCTATAGTGGCAAAAGAGGTGATTCCGACCTGTTCGCCAATCGGTCCGAACAACAAACTGGTTTTTGCCCCCGGTCTCTTGGGCGGCACCAGCTGCGCCAATTCGGGCCGTATCTCGGTAGGCGCCAAGAGTCCACTGACCGGAGGAATCAAGGAGGCCAATTCAGGCGGCCAGGCAGGCCAATATCTTGCCAGGCTTGGAATTTCGGCCATCGTGGTTGAGGGGCTCCCACAGGACAACAAGATTTATAAGCTCCTTGTGGGCAAGGATAAATATGAGTTAACCCCGGCCGACGATCTCAAGGGTCTGGGGAACTATGCAACTGTAGACAAACTAAAAGGTGAGTTTGGAGATAAGGTTGGGTTTGTCAGTATCGGCCAGGCAGGGGAATGGAAGTTGGCCGGGGCGAGCGTGGCCTTTACCGACAGGGAACTCCGCCCCACGCGTCATGCAGGGAGGGGAGGCCTGGGTGCAGTTATGGGATCAAAGGGGCTCAAGGCGATTATCATCGATCCGTCAGGGGGTGAATTGGCGCCCATCGTCGACAAGGAGGCCTTCAATGGAGCGGCGAAACGCTTTGCCAAGGTGCTCCAGGAATATCCGGTAACCGGTCAGGGGCTGCCGACTTACGGAACGGACGTGCTCATAAATATCCTGAACGAGGCCGGAGGTCTCCCCACACGCAACTTCAGTTCCGGACGCTTTGAAGGGGCCGACAAGGTGGGAGGGGAAACCCTCAACAAGATTACTGTTGAGCGTAAAGGAAATCCGACACATGGATGCATGGCAGGATGTGTGATCCGCTGCTCAGGGATCTTCGTGGACGAAAAAGGCGAATATGTCTCCAAATGGCCCGAGTACGAGACCGTATGGGCCTGGGGCCCCAATTGCGGGATCGATGATTTAGACGCCATAGCCCGCATAGACAGGGCGTGTGACGATATCGGAGTGGATACCATCGAGATGGGAAATTCCGTGGCCGTTTCAATGGAAGGGGGCGTCAAAGAATTTGGCGACGCGGCCGGGGCCGAGGAACTCATAGGAGAGGTAGGCAAGGGCACACCCCTGGGTCGAATATTGGGTTCAGGAGCCGGGGTTGTGGGAAAGGCCTTTGGCGTAAGGCGGGTCCCGGTCGTAAAAAACCAGGCCATGCCGGCCTATGACCCGAGGGCGGTCAAAGGCCAAGGTGTTACCTATGCCACCTCGCCGATGGGCGCCGACCACACGGCAGGATATGCGGTGGCAACCAACATCATGAATGTCGGGGGCAAGCTGGATCCGTTACAGAGTGAAGGCCAGGCCAAACTCTCCAGCGGCCTACAGGCAGCCACGGCGGCGATCGACACTGCAGGACTCTGTCTGTTCGTGGCATTCCCGGTGCTGGACGTCCCGGATGCCTTTGCAGCCATTGTGGATATGGTCAACGCAAAGTATGGGCTGAGCCTTACCGGCGACGATATCGGTGCCCTGGGAGTAAAGGTCCTGAAGATTGAAACGGACTTCAACAGACGTGCAGGGTTCACATCGGCGGACGACAGACTGCCGGAATTCTTCAAAACCGAAAAACTCCCACCCCATAACACGGTCTTTGACGTGTCCGATGAGGATCTGGATTCAGTCTTGAAGTTTGATTAGCCATAACAGCCCCCCGCCTGCACGTTGATGGGCGGGGGGACCCTCCCCCTTCCCTCACTCAAACCATCCGACTCTCCGAACGACCCTCACCCCCCGGTTTTGGTCATTTGCCGGCAAGGCCACGTGGCCAGAGCCTGAATTGAAGCTACCGTGAAGTATCGCTTGATTTCCGAAACAAAAAGTTATATCGTGCCGTGATCACAGAAGGCTCCACCTCATTCTTATAGCGGATTGTTGCGATATGGATCGGGATAAAAAGATAAGAATAGGCGTTGTTGGTATCGGAAATTGCGCAGCCTCCCTCCTCCAGGGTATAGAGCACTACCGACAGAACGAGGAGGACGACGATCACATAGGATTGATGCATTACAATCTGGGTGGATATCTTCCAGGTGATATCGAAATTGTAGCTGCTTTTGATGTTGACAAACGAAAGGTGGGAAAGCCTGTTGACCAGGCCATCAAGGCCAGCCCCAACTGCGTCTATCCGATCAGGGAACCCATCCCCGATAGCAGCGTAACAGTCCGGATGGGAAACATTCTGGATGGCATCTCGGAACACATGAAGCAGTACCCGGCTCACCGGACCTTCCTCCCTTCTGACGATCCCCCTGTGGATATTGTAGAGGAATTGAGGCGGAGTCAGGCTGAAATTCTCCTGAATTATCTTCCGGTAGGGTCTCAACAGGCCGCCCACTATTATGCAGAATGCTGTCTTGCCGCAGGCTCAAGCCTGATCAACTGCATGCCGGTCTTTATCGTGTCTACCCCCGGATGGGCTGAGCGGTTTGAGCAAAAAGGGATCCCCTGTGTGGGAGATGACATCAAATCACAGATCGGCGCCACGATCATTCATCGAACTCTCGCCAAGCTCTTCACGGATCGAGGGATCCGCTTGGACAAGACCTACCAGCTCAATACCGGGGGGAACACCGATTTCCTGAATATGCTGAATCGCAACCGCCTCGAATCAAAACGGATCTCCAAGACAGAGGCCGTACAGTCCCAATTGGAACGTCCCATGGAAGACGAAAATATACATATCGGCCCCTCTGATTATGTGCCCTGGCAAAATGACAACAAGGTCTGTTTTATTCGAATGGAAGGCCGGGGTTTCGGGGGTGTCCCCATGGATCTGGAACTGAGGCTGTCTGTCCAGGACTCTCCCAATTCGGCCGGGGTCGCCATCGATGCTATCCGATGCTGCCGTCTCGCCCGTGACCGGGGAATCGGAGGACCCTTGACCAGCATATCCGCCTTTGCCATGAAGCATCCGCCCCAGCAGTTCAGCGACAACCAGGCCAAACAACTGACCGAACAGTTCATTGAAGGAGCGATCGCCCGCTAACCCGCAATGTTCACCCTCGACGACTGAACCACCCAACTACCTGAAGATCTCCGTATGCTGCGAAACATAGACGAGAAAAAGATTGATCCGCCCCTCAAGGCCCTCGCGAAAGCCCTGGCCCGCCACAACATATCCCCCAACATCCTCACCCTTACCGGCCTCGTGGTCAATTTCATGGCCGCCTGTTTTTATAGCGGCGGATTCGTGGTGGCCGGAGGGATAACAATCCTTTTCGCAGGGCTTTTCGATATGTTGGACGGGGCCGTGGCACGGGCCGGGGGAAAGGAATCCAGGTTCGGCGGATTTCTCGATTCGGTGGTGGATCGCTATTCGGACTCCCTGATTTTCGGCGGGGTTCTAGCGTTTTTTGCCAGGAAGGGAGACATCCTCATGACCCTGATTTCAGCGACCGCCCTGTGCGGGGCGTTTCTGGTGAGCTATATCCGTGCACGGGCAGA
>CAZACO010000411.1:4000-4454 GCA_964483185.1 uncultured Desulfobacteraceae bacterium | reverse complement strand
TGGTGGTTAAGGCCTATCTGGGGGGATAAGGGAATGTCATCCAGTGCCGAAAAGGGAGTGGGTGATCTTCTCGGATAGGGTCAGGTTAAGGCGTGTGGTCGGAGGTTGAGAATGGGGATGCCTAAGTTGAAAGAAATTATGCGCATCTGTATGTGTGTGAGGAGGTTTCAGCATTATGTTACTAAAAGATATCGTTGACAGAAATGTCCTGATGTATCCGGACCGGACCGCTACGGTCTGGGGCGATACCCGGCATACATTTTTAGAATTTCAGGCGAGAGTGAATAAGCTCGCGAACGGGCTGGCCGAGCTGGATGTGGTAAAAGGCGATCGGGTGGCTGTGTTATCAAGAAACAGTTCTCCTTATATAGAACTTTACTATGCCTTAGCCAAGAAGGGCCTGGTTATCGTTGAGTCACCGGCCAAGGCAAAGACACTGACCAAAATCCTGGGC
>CAZACO010000411.1:0-3990 GCA_964483185.1 uncultured Desulfobacteraceae bacterium | reverse complement strand
GCAACCGCGAGAACGAGCTCACCTATATTATTCGAAATTCCGGGGCCAACACCTTGTTTGTCGCTGAAGATTATATGGAGATTATTGATTCCATTCGAAAGGAGATTAAAGGCGTCAAGAATTTTATCAGCATAGACAAGAAGGCGGATGGATACCTGGAATATGAGGCCGTTATTTCCCAGGCATCTTCTGTCGGGCCCAGGATGGATATCAGATCGAATGAACTCAGTGCGCTGATATACACCAGCGGCACGACCGGCCGCCCAAAAGGAGCGATGCTCACTCAAAAGAATTTTTTGACAGAGGCCAGAAACAGTCATGCCACTATTCCATTGTCGCACCAGGATGTAGGCCTGAATTTCTTTCCCTATTTCCACGTTGGATTTGTCCGCACAATAACCTATATGGCCATGGGAGCCACAAACGTGTGTGCAGATTTCAGTCCTCAGGTTGCCTGTGAACTGATCGAAAGGGAACGGGTTACCCAGGCCGCCATGACTCCCGCTCAGGTCAATTTATTCGCTAATTTCCCTGATGTGGGGACGTATGATCTGGGCAGTCTCCGAAAGGTCATATGCGGGGGGGGACAAACCTCGTTGGCGACCCTCAAGAAATTTTTTGAGGTGGTGAGCAGGGAGTTTGAGTTGATCTGGATCACCCTGGGAATGACGGAGGCCTGCGCATGTATTACCGGAAAGATCATTACCAGGGAGATGCTGCCCGAGATAGGACAGGAAATGAATGCCATAAAGGGGAGAAAGTCGAGCGGTGTTACGGTGGGTACGGCCTACCCTTACTGCCAGGTGAGGGTTGTGGATGCCGACGAAAAAGATTTGCCGGCCTGGGAGGTTGGCGAGATTATCGCCAAAGGAGATAACATCATGAAAGGTTACTGGCGACTTCCCGAGGCCACAGAGGAAACGCTTCGTAACGGATGGCTGCACAGCGGGGACATGGGATTGTTGACTGAAACCGGAGATGTTTTCGTGGTGGACAGGAAAAAGGATATGATCTTGAGTGGGGATGAAAACATCTATCCGGCAGAAGTGGAAGAGGTGCTCTACTCGCATCCTTCAATCCTGGAGGCAGCCGTCATCGGCGTTCCGGACGAAAAATGGGGTGAAGCCGTCAAGGCGATAGTGGTCTTAAAGGCGGGGGCAACGGCCGATGAGTCGGCGTTGATAGCATTTTGCAAGGAGCGGCTTTCCAGCTATAAGAAGCCTTCTTCAGTCGTTTTCGTGGATGCGCTGCCAAGAAATCCATCGGGTAAGGTGTTAAAAACAGAATTGAGAAGGCAGTATGCCGGGACTTAAGAGAGCACTGATCCCGCAAGACGCTGGACCCTTTTATTCCTTATAGAAATGATAATGAAGGGCCCTTGTTTTTATTCCCGTGTCCGATAAGGATACATAAGACTTCGAGGTGAGGATAGCCATGGAGATACATGATAGAAGGAGCGGGCGTTACAGCAAGATGTTTGAGTCAGCCTCTATGGGAACGCTAAAGGTAAAAAACCGTTTGGTCATGGCACCCATGGGAACCCGCTTGGCCAGTGAGAGCGGGGCCGTGACCCAAAGGCAGATTCAATATTATGCAGAGAGGGCCAAGGGAGGCGTTGGAACGATTATTACAGAGGTGACCTGTGTGGACCATCCATTAGGGGTTACAGGCCCCACCAATATGACTCTTCACGATAACGGTTATATAGGGTGTCACAATGAACTGGTGGAAGAGGTCCATGCCTGGGGTGCGAATATCATTTGTCAATTGGTGCATGCGGGACGGCAAACAAAGCCTGCCAGTCTAAAGGGGATGCAGCCGGTAGCGCCTTCTCCCATACCATGTAAATTTTTAAATGTCATGCCCAGAGAACTGAGTACCGGCGAGATCGAAAATATTGTCCGGAAGTTTGTGGAGGCAGCCGTGAGGGCAAAGACTGCCGGATACGACGGGATTGAACTCCACGGGGCCCACGGCTATCTCATTGCCCAATTCATGTCTGCCAGCAGCAATCATCGGAAGGACCGTTACGGAGGGGACCTGCATGGAAGAATGACTTTTCCCCTGGAGATTATCAACGGTATTCGGAAGGAAGTAGGCCGTGATTATCCTGTGCTATTTCGCTTCAGTGCAGACGAATTTGTGGACGGAGGAAGGGTGCTTGATGAATCCAGGAAAGTGGCCAAACTCCTCGAAGAGGCGGGGATTGATGTCCTGCATGTGAGTGCCGGAACATATGACTCCATGGTCACCATGATTGAACCCATGTCCTATCCTGAGGCCTGGAAAATCTACCTGGCCGAAGCCATCAAGGCTGAGGTCGATATCCCGGTCATCGGGGTGGGGGTGATCAGGACGCCGGAGGTTGCGGAAAAGATTCTGGAAAAAGGAGGGGTGGATTTCCTGGCCCTCGGGAGGACCCTTCTTGCAGATCCCTATTGGCCGCAAAAGGCGAGGGAGGGAAGAGATGGGGATATTAACCGATGTATTTGCTGCAATATCGGATGTATAGGGGGCAGGATATTCAGAGACTTACATATTCGGTGCACGGTGAACCCGATGACGGGCCGTGAAGGGATTAAAAGTCAACTGGTTCCAACAGATAGAGAACAGAGGGTCTGCATCGTTGGGGGTGGGCCTGCGGGTATGATGGCTGCTCTCGCAGCGAGCGATCGGGGGCATCGAGTGGTGTTATTCGAAAAATCTGATCAGTTGGGCGGACAACTCCTTTTGGCTGAGGAACCCCCTGGCAAGGAGAAGATTTCATGGCTTCTGGAATACCTGGTAAATCAGGTTCAGAAAAGAGATATCGACCTGAGGTTGGGACAGGCGGTGAGTGCGGAGTCCATCCTTCGAGAAAGCCCGAATGTAGTCATTGTTGCAGCAGGGGCCAGGCCGTTCATTCCGAAAATACCAGGAATTGACCAGTCTTTTGTTTGTACGAGCTGGGATATTCTGGAACGAAGAAAGGAGTTCAGAGGAAAGCAGGTCTTGGTCGCAGGGGGGGGGACAGTGGGTTCTGAGACCGCCTTATACCTGGCCCCGGTGAATAAAAGGGTTGTCATTGTAGAGATGCTGGAGGGTCTCGCACTGGATATGGAGCCGATCAATCGAATGGAACTGCTGTCAAGAATAGAGAAATCCGGAATTGATGTCCTATTAGGCAGAAAGATCGATCGTATTGAAAAGGACGCGGTGTATCTCTTGGATCAGAAAAAAATGGAGTCGGAACGGCTTGAAGTCGATGCCGTTGTCTTATCCCTGGGCGCAGTTCCTGAAAACGATCTAAAAAAAGACCTGGAGGATGAATTGGAAAAAGTTTTTCTTGTTGGAGACTGCTGTAAACCACGGAAGATTATTGATGCCATATACGAAGGATTTCAAGCAGGAATCAGTATATGAGGGGGATGTAGCGCCGGGGGGGTAGCGGGGCCCTTTAACATATTGAAGGTCCTTTTGCCCGTTGCCCGGTTATGGAGCTTTATCAATAGGAGACGATTAGGGAGGGAATTATGGATAATAAAGATATGGTCGTTGTGAGTGCCGTCAGGACGCCTTTCAGCCGGTTCGGCGGGGCATTGCGGGATGTACCGAGTATTATTCTGGGGGCGAGGGTCATCGCAGAAGTGGTTAAGCGGACTGGCCTACAATCGGATGAAGTGGACGAGATTTATTATGGTACGTGTCAGCCCTCCGAGACATGCCTGGAAAACGATGTCCCGGATCGTCAGGCGATTTTAGAGGGTGGCTTAGCCGATTCGACCCTGAGTATGACCGTCGATCGGGCATGTTGTGCTTCCCTGACAGCAGTGCGTCTTTCCATGAATAGCATGGCGGCGGGAAGATCCAAGATATGCATGGCGGTGGGTGCGGAAAATATGAGTCGAATCGCCCATACGCTTCCAGGTTTCCGATGGCAGGGGAGTCGCTTAGGCAACATAGAGATATACGACAACTGTAATATGTTAGGCTACAAGGGATGGAATGCCA
>CAZACO010000410.1:0-4474 GCA_964483185.1 uncultured Desulfobacteraceae bacterium | reverse complement strand
CGAAAAAGTTCTTCTTGTTGCGCTTGGACACCTCGCTGATGGAGAGTTCTTCCCACCCGGTACATGTGCCTCCGAGGAAATCCACCTTTTCCCTCTCGCAGAGTTCCTCCGCTTTTCTTCGAGCGATCGGCGCTGTCCCCTCACTGTCGCGAATGATCAGTTCGACCTGGCGGCCGAGAATTCCGCCGTTCTTGTTGATTTCCTCGATGGAGATCTCGCTGGCAATTTTCTGGTCGGCGGCCAGCTCCGCCATTACTCCGCTCAGCGGAAGGATACAGCCGTATTTGACGGGCGTCTCCCCCAGGGCATACTTCAGAAACGCCGGCCCGGTAGTTAGGGTCGCACCCACACCCGCCGCCAATGTTGTCTTCATGAAATCTCTTCTGTTCATCTTCTTCATGGTCTTGCCTCCTTCCTCAAATGGGTTTGCGTTGACGGATTCAGGTCAGATGAGTGCGGGAAAGAAAACATCGTAAATCAGCAGATCCTCCCTGACATCGGTAATCTTGTGCCTTGTCCCCGGTGGCACCTTCACTATGACACCCGGTTCAAGCGAAAACTCGCCGGTTTCCTCTACCCACATCATCGCCTTGCCTTTCAAAGGATATAAAATATCATCCTGTTCCGCATGGATGTGCTCCGGCACCTCCTGGCCGACCGGAACGCGAACAAGCATGCAGGTTACGTCCAATCCGTGCTCACCCCTGGAAATCATGGGTTTGATTTCTACCCCGGCCGCCGTGGGGTGGGGGATCCATGAAATGCTTTCCACTGAACGATAGGCCTTCATAAGAACCTCCTCTTGTTTTTCCTGCTTATCGAAGGATACCCCCGTGCACAGCCAGGGGTATTCCGCCTTTAATTACGAAGGTTTTTCCTTGGTCACATAGTCCTGTCCGTCCGGTCTGGGAGCGGGGGCCTTGCCGTCGCCGCCTGGAAGAATGGGTATTATGCAGAGCATCCTCATGGGTGAGCCGCCCGTGTTTTTCATCTGGTGCGGTTCGTCCGGGGGAACGTATAACGTGTCTCCCTCACGGAGTTTTGTCTCCTTGCCGTCTGCATCTACGATGGCCGCTTCTCCTTCGAGTATGAAGAATTGATGGTCTTCCATGTGGGCGTGATACGACGTGTAGCCGTAGGGCTCGAATTCCATGAGCCGCATTGCGAAGTTTTCGCACTCGTCCGACTTGGTCCAGATGAAACGCTGGTTCATTCCCTTGAATCCTTCCTTGTCACTCAGAATTCCTTCCACTTCAGTCCAGTGTTTTTTTTGCATGGTGTCCTCCTCATCAAGTTTACTTAGTATCGGCTTTGCCCTGCCGCAGCCACGAGCGCTTCGAGATTCTCTCTGGGAGCGTTGCCGGGAATGAGGCAGCCGGAGGCGAGAATAAAGGCCCCGTCCCTTCCTGCCTTTTCAATAGCCTCTCTTGATTCGGCCATGACCCTGTCAACGGTTCCTGAAAGGAGTGTTCCCGTTGGATTCACGTTCCCTATCACGCACACACCTGGGCCGAGAATCTCACGGGCCTTCTGAAGGTCATTCTTCTCGTCCAGGCTCACCCCGTGCATTCCTATTTTCTTAATGGTGTCCATGCGGTCACCGAAGTCGCCGCACAGATGGAGAAAAACCTTGGCTCCGGTCCTGATCAGAGTCTCCGTAAGTCTGGTAAAATGAGGTTCGACGTCATCGGCCATCTTCTTGGACATCATGTCCTTGGGCATGAAAGGCTCTGCAATCATGATGATATCCGCTCCCGCATCCACCAGGGCAGCTCCGTAGATGATCAGGCTGTCCGTGGCAATCTTCAGAAGCTGCTGGCACTGGTCCCTGGCCCTGAACATCTCCTTGAGAAGGTTCTCCGCGCCTCGCAGCATGGCGGCGTGGCGAAAGGGCCCCTGAACATATGCAATAACCGGAACCTCGTTACGAACCAGTGCCTTCAGCTGATGAACCACATCGAGGAGTTGGGGAAGCCTGCCGTCCCTGTGCGGATTGGGCAGCCTGAGACTATCCAGGTCCTTGTCCAGGTCGTTGACTGCAAACTGGACCACAGAGGGAGGGGAGTCCTCCTGAATCTTCAGAACGGAGCCCATGGCTTCCGATTCCGCATGCACCCCCATCAGATCCCATATGATGTCCGCACCCAGGTCCCGCAGGACCCTGTACTGTGCGTGTACGTATTTGCAGGGGTTGTCCAGTATTTCGGC
This sequence comes from uncultured Desulfobacteraceae bacterium, assembly GCA_964483185.1. Taxonomy (GTDB): domain Bacteria; phylum Desulfobacterota; class DSM-4660; order Desulfatiglandales; family Desulfatiglandaceae; genus CAZACO01. The sequence goes on along the minus strand of CAZACO010000410.1, from coordinate 2,266 downwards.
AAATGTGAATCCCGAGTGTTTGATGCCCCAGTCCCTTAGGAACGGAATAACCGGCACCCTGTCAGGCTTGCCTCCTTCAAGGGCCGTCATGACCCTCTCGTATGATGTCATCTCTTTCATTCTTTGCCCTGAATGTCCTTCTAATTCTGAATTTTGGGGTTATGGGGTCCGGCCCTTTTCACCATCCCGGGCTTCCTATTCACACAACTCGATATTCGCCAGAAGCTTTTCCTTTCCATCCTCGTGGTGGGCTCGAATCGCCTCCTTTGCCTTCACATAATCGCCCTGAATGAGCGGATTGAGTATGGCCGAGTGAGGTTCTACGCAGCAGTCGCCTCCGTGACGAATGGTATATGCCATTCTCTGATAGCGGCGGGTGTATGTGAGCATGACGTCGTAGAGGGCGAGCAGCTTTCGGTTCTCTGCGAGCTCGATCAGACGCCTGTGAAAGACGAGACACGACTCCGGACCCAGGTTGGCGGTCTGCTCGCATATGTCGATTTGCCTCAGCCTTTTCAGGATCTCGGGATTGTTCTCGATGTTCTTCTTGAGCAGGTCCACCCCGAACATCTCCAGAAATGTTCTCATCTCGATGACGTCTTCAAGGTCCTTGCGAGAGACCTTGCTCACCCAGCTTCCCCTGCCGGGACGGGAGACCACCAGACCTTCCGATTCGAGAATCCTCAATGCCTCCCTGACCGGAATGCTGCTGACCTCGAGCCTCTCCGTAATATCGGTATTGTTTATCTTTTCCCCGGGCTTGAGATCGCCCGCGACAATCGATTCGCGCAGATAGTCGGCCACGGTTTCAACGACCGACTTGGGTTTGCTGTAGGGGACCTTTTGCTGGTCTGTGGAGGCTTCGTTCACCGACTGATTATTCGCTGTGGGGGTCGTCTTTGTGTTTAAAAGAGTTGGGCTGTGAGGTTGCCGGGTAACCAAAGTCGATATATTAAATAAAATATATTATATATGATATTCTGTTTAGCAAAAAAGATTTCCCATTGTCAAGAATTATTTTTTGGCCTGGTACTCAATTGAATTATGTAGAAAAACTGACGAAAGGGTGCGATAAAAGGGGCCGTGAACTCTGAAACCACGCAAAGGGCTTTTCAATGCAGATATACATATGGACGTTCATAGTTCTCTTTCTGGCAAGCTTTACAAAGGGCCTCTCGGGTTTCGGCGCTCCCCTGATCGCCATACCCCTTCTCGTGCTTTTCCTCGATATAAAGACAGCGGTCCCCATTGCCACTCTGCTGGCCTTCCTTGTCAGCCTGCTTCTGATCATAGACCTGCGAAGGCATCTCTCGCTCAAAAAGATATACCCCCTGCTGATCGGCGCGGCGCCCGGAATTCCCCTGGGAGTGTATTTCCTGAAGAGATTGGACAGGGACGTCATCCTCCTGGCCCTCGGCGTGATGCTCATTGTCTATTCCCTTTACAACCTCATTTCCAAACCGGTCAGGAGGCGGATATCTCAAAAGTGGGCCTATGTGTTCGGGCTCGTGGCAGGATGTTTGGCCGGTGGATTGGGTGTTCCGGGTCCGGCCATCATCGTCTACACCTCTTTGCAGGATTGGACCAAGGACGAGATCAAGGTGAGCATGCAGGGGTTTTTCCTTCTCTCCAGCGCCGTCGTGGCCATCCTTCACGCGGCGACCGGGTTGACCGGCGCGACCGTCCTGGGGCTTTTCGGCGTGTCTCTCCCCGGCATCCTGGCCGGGAATTATCTGGGGTCCCATTTCTACGGAAGGCTGGAGGAGGAACACTACAGAAAGGTGATCCTCTGCCTGCTCGGCCTGCTGGGGGCATTCATGATCTATCGCACCTTCTGACAGTCACGCCCTGACGCCATTTCCGATCCATTCCCTTCCATGATGCGAGACGTCTGAGGCTGGCGTGAAAATAGGGTTGAGATGACGTCTTTTTATCTGTATGGTTGGTGACAGGGCAACACACCCTCTTATCCCGGACCGAGGCGACTGAATCGTGACGTCAATTTCCTGAAGTCATTCATATCAGGATGTTCATCATTGGGGGAGACGATCTGTCGATAAGCCAAAGAAAGTTTCAGTCCTAAACATCAAACAGATGGCGATGTTTCAACATCATCGCAAATGAAAGGAGAAAAAATGGATTTTAAACTAACACCTGAAAGCAAGATGATCGTTAAGGCAGCCAGGGATTTTTGCGAAAAAGAGATTGCTCCTATCATGGATGAAATTATCGAGAAGGATGACTATCAGGACGATCTGCTCATGAA
>CAZACO010000409.1:0-4477 GCA_964483185.1 uncultured Desulfobacteraceae bacterium | reverse complement strand
GTGAACCAGCCGTACACCATGATGATGAAAATAACGAGCGCCCATATCTGCTGTCTGCTCCATCCTCCCATCTTGCCGATTTCGTTTTCCAGATGCTTCATGGCAGGGGCAAGGGAAGTGATCCGGGGCTTGAAGCGCCAGTTGACCGCAAACCATGTCACCGGTATCATAACGAAGACAAAGGGCATGCAATAGGTGACCCACTGAAAATAGCCGATATCAAAGCCGAACATATCGTTCAGATAGGTCATCATGATGACGTTCCTGGCGCCGCCCGAGGGGGCCCCCGGCCCACCGATGTTGCAGGCCATGGCGATGGCGATCATCAGCATTTTAGCCAATTCCTTGTCCTCAGGCACCTCATCCGTCAGGCTGTTCTGATAGAGTAGCATCCCGATCGGAAGAAACATGGCGGCCAAAGCGTGGTCAGAGATGAACGCCGCAAGGGGCGCAATAATAATGAAGAAGACAAGCGTGACCCATTTCACATTGGGAACTGCCAGCTTTTTAAACATCATGAGGCACATTCGCTTGTCCACCCCTGTCTTGACAAAGGCGGCGGCGAACATGAGGCTCCCCATGATAAACCAGCAGGCATCGTCCCAATAGAGCATGGCCACCTGTTTCCGGGTCACCACACCGGTGAATACGAGGATAAGACCGATACAGAAGGCCACGCCTGGCAACGGGATGCATTCTGTCATAAAGCAGAAGACCACAAAGACCATCATGGCGACGGCGACCTTGATATGCCACGCCCCCTTATTCGCCGCTTTCAGGTCCTTACCGGTGAGGTCCTCATATTTGAGCCCATCCTTCCGGAGTTCCACGGATTTATTCATCATCTCGATGAACGCGGCATCACTGACGTTCTCCTTGATATAGGCCTGGGCTTTTTTGAGATTTTCAGCATCTGCCTGCAGCTTGTATTTTTTGCACCAGTTGAGATTTCGCTTCAGGAAGCGATCTTTGGAAAGCGCTCCCATCCTCATATTTCTTTCCATTATCTGGGCAGTGAGGAGCTCCCACTGGGAGGCATCGGAGCTTTGTTTGGCAAACAGCCCGGTCGTGATGAGATTGACCACGGCCTTGGGTCCCACCTGGACCTCGGTCCCCACATCTTTCATTCCATATGGGGTGGGCAGGATCAGGATCGCAAAGAACAGAACGACTGGAATAAAGAAAAGCTTCCAATTTACATATTTATCATATCCGGTGGCTTTCGGTTTTGCTTGAGCCATCTTTTCACCTCACTTTTTATGAATGAATTGAACACTCGGCCATGACTGGCCCGGCATAACGGGTGGCTCTCACGGTCATCAGGCCTCAAACATGATCCTGGCCATCTCGAAAAATATCTCCTGCTCCCTGACTACGCCAACCACCTTCCCCTTCCGGGTAACGGCCATCCGCCGCCAATTTTCTGTAAACATCAGGTTGGCGATCTCCATCAGGTTGGTGTCTTCATCCACCTTCAGAGGGGCATCGGACATCACATCTCTGATCCGTTTATTCACGAGAGCCTTGGCCTGGGTCGTAAAGAGCCCGGTCCAGAACATGGCCGAATACTGCATACTGTCTGCCATGGACGGCTTGGGGGCTGACAGATATGCCGGGCGCAGGGCCTCGATCAGATCCAGGATGCTCAGGATTCCGACCAGTTCGCCTCCGTGGTCAAACACCAGTATGGACCGATGCCCGGTTTCCATGATCCGGCTGGTAGAGACAGCACTTTCAAAGGATCTCTTCAACCTCTCAATCCCTTCTTTGACGGTGCTGTCAGGATCGATGGTGGTATAATCCCCGATCGGGATCATGATATCCCCGGCCTTCTTCTCTTCCCTAGGGCCCCCTTGAGCCGCCTCGTACGCATCATTGATCTTCAATGACAACAGCTCGATATCACAGGGTTTGTTAAGATAATCAAAGGCCCCGTGTTTCAGTGATTCCTCTGCTGATTCACCCCCGCCGTGACCCGTCAGCATGATCACCCGCACGTCCGGATCTATTTTCTTTATTTGAGTCAGGGCCTCGTGCCCGTCCATCCCCGGCATCTTGATATCCAGGATCACCACGTCCTGGCGGGATTTTTTCAAGATCTCGATCGCCTCCTCGCCGCTCTCCGCTACCGTTGTTTCATAACCCCTTCTGGAGAGGATCTTCGACGTAGTCGCACGAAACTGCGCTTCGTCATCCACCATTAACACCTTTATGTTTTTCACCATTGACTCTATCCCCCTTCAGGATTGCGGATTTCAGATTTTGGACTGTTTAGCCCTCGAACCCACAACTTCAGGCACTTTAAGTTTTAGGCATTTTAGGCGCTTCCCTGATCAGAGCCCTTCGGTCTCTCTCAATATCTCCCTCGGGGACTTCATAAAGGTCCGGGTCTGGGCCACCCGGATCTTTTCTTCCAATACCTTTCGTTTCCCGAATGCCTCTTCTGCCTTTATAATCAGGTCCTGCACATCGGTGGGCTTCATGAGGTAATCGGTGGCCCCCGATTTCAGGCCGTCCACGGCAGACTCCACCGTGGCGTGACCGGTCAACATGATCACCTCGACCAACGGATAGGACCGCTTGATCGCCTTCAGGGTTTCGATCCCGTCCATCCCGGGCATCTTGACATCCAGTATCACCACATGGATATTGTGGGCCCTCAGTTTTTCCAGGGCATCAGCCCCGCTCGCTGCGGTGACGACTTCGTATCCCTTCCTCGAAAGCAATTTCTGGGTGGTCGAGAGAAACCTTTCCTCATCGTCCACCAACATCATCTTCATTTTTTCCATTGATCCCCCCTCGATACTGGTCAAATAGTATTCTCTCGATCATCTCAGAATTACCCGGCAGCGGGCAGCGTCACGACAAACGTTGTACCAACCCCTTTTTCGCTGTGGACCTCCATAAGGCCGCCCATCCTGTCTACAATGCCGTAGCACACGGAAAGTCCCAACCCGGTTCCCTTACCGACCGGTTTGGTGGTAAAAAAGGGACTGAAAATCTTCTTCTGGTCTTCAGGGTTGATCCCTGTCCCATTGTCCCTTACAAATATCTCGACCTTACCCTTCTCTTTGGCCCTGGCCCCGACCACCAGTTCTCCTCCCTCAGCACCATGCCTTGCCAGAATCGCATCGATGGCATTATTATAGAGATTCAGCAGGACCTGCTGCAGGTGCCCCCGATCCCCGTGAACCTTCGGGGTGTCTTCTGAAACTTCCTGCTTCAGGACAATCCCGTGGACGGCTGCCTTCTGCTCGATCATATGGGTGACTTCAGGGATGTAATCCTGAAGCGGTATGTCCTCAACCACAGGATCACTCTGCCTCCCGAATTTAAGAATCGCCTGAGTAATCCTTGCGCAGCGGGTTATCTGGAGGTCAATCTGTCGAATGGAATCCTCCAATTCTGACAGGGAATCGGACGGCTTCAATTCACCTTTTTCCTTGAGTTCTGAGAGGATCGCATCCATCAGGGCATATTCGCTTTTTATGACCTGAAGGGGATTGTTGATTTCGTGGGCAAAGCCTGTCGCCATTTCACCTAATTCAGCCAACCGGCTTGCCCGGATAAGCTGACCGCCCAACTCTTCCCTTTCGCTATCCAGTCTTTCCATGCGCCTCACAATGCGATCGGTCAGCAAGAAGGCCAAGCCCACGATGGCAGCGCCGCCGATGATTGTCACAAGGATGATCATGTAGGCAGCGGAGCGGAGGAACCTGAACGCGTCTGCTTTTTCCTGTCTGACAACGAGCAACCAGTCCTTGTCCGCTAACCAGGTCGTGGCATACAGATATTCATCTCCTCTACTGTCTTTCTCAATAAATGTCTGAATGCCCCCTTGAGATGCCGGCATTTTTATTGTCTCAGGGTCTTTATCCATAAGGTTTCCACCCGAGCGCCGCTCGGTCTGGAATACGCCCTTCGCATTCAGGAGATAGGCCTCTCCGGTCTTGCCGATACGAACTCTCTTGACAAGGTCATTAAATATATGCGTATCAATGGTGGCGCGGATGGCCCAGGTCCTGCCACCGGCCTCTCTCTTGAGGGCGATAATAAAATGGGGTATTCGACGGTAGCCTAAAAAAACATCACTGATATACTGACCTTTCTTCATGACCTCCTTGAACCAGGGGGCCTTGGCATAGTCCCTCCCGACCAGCCTGTAGGGACCCTGGTAATTCACGTGCGTCCCTTCCTCGTTGAAAAGTCCGAGATCGACAAATGCACTCGATTCTTTCTGTAACTGGATCAGGATTTCATAAAGTTTTTCAGGGTCGGCAAGGTCATCAAAGCCATAGGAATTGAGGACAAACTCCAGATTGGCCTTGCGGTTGGTGAGGAACGAATCGATCATATGCCGGTGATCACCGACAATCCGTTTTACGGTGGCAATAGTGCTGGATTCCAAAGACGTGGTAAAATAGTAGTACCCGATCCCCAGGATGACCACGAATGTTGCGAGGGGGACCAGGATCAT
>CAZACO010000408.1:0-4482 GCA_964483185.1 uncultured Desulfobacteraceae bacterium | reverse complement strand
CGGAAATATTTGACAATATCCGAAACCTATTTTAGCTTCAGATATATTGACTCCATTTTGTCACTTGAAAAGGGGAGGACAAACTGACATGAAAGCGATGGTATTGAATCGGATTTCCAGTTTTGCGGAAAACAGGGCGCCTCTTCGGCTGGTCGATCTACCCGATCCGGCACCCCGGGAGGGCGAGATCCTGGTCAGGGTCTCGACCTGCGGGGTCTGTCATACAGAACTGGATGAGATTGAGGGGAGGACCCCGCCGCCCCGCTTTCCAGTCGTACTGGGGCATCAGGTTGTTGGACGGGTAGTGGAGAGAGGCAGCGGCGCAAACAGGTTTAATATAGAGGACCGGGTGGGAATCGGCTGGATCTATTCGTCGTGCGGGAAATGCGAATTCTGCCTTGGGGGCGAAGAAAACCTGTGCGAGGAATTCAGGGCAACCGGCAGGGATGCAAATGGCGGATATGCAGAATATATGATCGTCCCGGAGGATTTCGCCTTTGAGATCCCGGACACCTTTTCCGATTCCGAGGCCGCGCCTCTCCTGTGCGCCGGGGCCATCGGCTATCGTTCCTTGCGGCTGACGAACATAAAAAATGGACAGACGTTAGGGCTCACCGGCTTCGGGGCCTCAGCCCATCTGGTGCTCAAGATGACCCGATACAAGTACCCGGCATCAAACGTCTTCGTTTTCGCACGGAGCGAAAGGGAGAGGGCCTTTGCAAAGGAGTTAGGCGCGGTCTGGGCCGGTGACACAGAAGAAGAATCCCCTGTGAAACTGGACTGCATCATAGACACGACACCGGTCTGGAAGCCGATCGTCGAGGCCTTGAAAAATCTGCAAAGCGGCGGCAGGCTGGTCATTAATGCCATTCGTAAAGAGGATCTGGACCGGGAGTATCTCCTGAATTTGGACTACCCCCGTCACCTATGGCTGGAAAAGGAGATCAAGAGCGTGGCCAACGTGGCCCGGAGGGATATCAGCGAATTCTTGGATATTGCCTCCCAAATTCCGATAAAACCGGAGGTCCAGGAATTCGCACTTGACGAGGCAAACAGGGCATTGGTGGAGCTCAAGGAACGCAAAATCAGGGGGGCCAAGGTCTTGAGCCTATGAACGGCCCAATGCATCCCGGATCCCCTTCCTGAAGGGGGGGGTGATCACGCCCTTTTCCGTAATGATGGCGGAGACGTATCGGGCGGGGGTGATATCAAAGGCCGGGTTCAGGGCCATGACCCCTGACGGACCGATCTGGACTTTCCCGAACCGGACGATCTCTTCAGGATCTCTCTGTTCCACCGGGATCATATCACCGTTCCCGATGGTCGAATCGATGGTGGACAGGGGGGCTGCCACGTAAAACGGGATCTTGTGGGTCCTGGCCAATACGGCCACCTGGTACGTGCCGATCTTATTGGCCACATCGCCGTTTGCGGCGATTCTGTCGGCCCCCGTGATCACCAGATCAATCTGTTTCTGACGCATCAGAGAACCGGCCGCATTATCCGCAATCACGGTTACCGGGATCCCATCCTCCATCAGTTCAAAGGCGGTGAGCCGCAGTCCCTGGAGCCACGGCCGGGTTTCATCGGCAATGACCTGAATTTTTTTCCCCTCCTCGCAGGCCGCCCGTATCACGCCCAGGGCCGTCCCATACCCCCCGGTGGCCAAGGCCCCGGCATTGCAGTGGGTCAGAACGGTTGCCCCGTCCGGGACAAGGACCTGGCCGTTCATCCCCATCTTCCGGTTGATCTCGATATCTTCGGCCAGGATCTTTTCCGATTCCTGTCTCAGGGAACGCTTGATCTCATCCACGGAATGGCCTGCCATCCTCTCCGTTAAACCATTCATCCGTTCAACGGCCCACCTCAGATTCACGGCAGTGGGGCGGGCGAGCAGGAGTTCTTCGCCGATCTCTTTGAGCCTGACAGTAAATGGCCCCGAAGTGTTGGCCCTGATCGATCCGGCACCCAAGGCAAGACCCATGGCCGCGGCCACACCGATGGCCGGGGCACCTCGGATCACCATTTTTTCGATGGCCCGGATCACATCCTTATATCCCCTGCAGACATACCACTCGATTTTGGAAGGAAGTTTCCTCTGATCGATCATACTGACATGCTGGCCGCGCCACTCAATGGTCGGAATCATCTCATCGCCTCTCATTCGAAGTGCCTAAAGTGTAGAGTGCCTAAAGTGCCTAAAGTTAAAGAACCTGGTAACTCAACGGGTGAAGCTTTTTTGTGGTACCACTACCTGTGGAAGTGCATTACCCCGATTAATCAATAAATCTTGGCTGAGGATTACATCGTTTCCGATAGGTGGAGGGCTGATCCTAAAATCAGATTCTTACGACTTTGGCAAACTCAAAGCCATTCATATAGAGGTCGCTGCCCAATATTGAATTGGAAATTTTCCTTAACTTTAGGCACTTCACACTTTAGGCACTTTAGGCACTCAATTTCAATCAATCCGCTCAATCCATCCGTAGGGGTCAGGCTTATGCCGGTACTGAATGGCCACAATTTCGTCGTAGAGTCTCTGTGAAAGTTCTCCCATCTTACCTCCTGCCACAATATGGTCCTCTCCCTTATAGGTGATCTGGCCCACAGGAGATATGACTGCCGCCGTTCCCGTGCCAAAGGCCTCCTTCAGGGTTCCGTTTTTGGCAGCCGTGATGACCTCATCAATAGCAAGGGACCGCTCCGACATCTTCATGCCCCATTCCGTGACGATTCGAATGACCGAGTCCCTTGTGATCCCGGGCAGGATGCTCCCGTTTAAGGGGGCGGTGATCAGCTCGTCCTCAATAAGGAAAAACATATTCATGGTCCCCACTTCTTCAACGTACTTCCGCTCTGCTGCGTCCAACCATAACACCTGAGTAAAGCCCTTTTTCTTTGCCTCTTCTGCTGCCAAGAGGCTTGAGGCATAGTTACCAGAGGTCTTGGCCTCTCCGGTGCCACCGATGGCCGCCCGGACAAAGTAATCCTCCACATATATCTTGACCGGGTTGAGGCCCTCCTTGTAGTAAGCCCCCACCGGCCCGATAATGATGTAAAAGAGATAGGCGTTGGCAGGCCGGACCCCTAAGTGCGGTTCGGTGGCAATCATGGTCGGTCGGATATAGAGAGAGGTTCCCTCGCTTTTAGGGACCCAGTCCCTGTCTAACAAGATGAGCTTTTTCATCCCCTCCATGGCCAGGTCGACATCCACTTCAGGCATGCAGAGCCTCTTAGCTGAGCGGTTAAGGCGTTTGAAATTATCGCCGGGCCTGAACAGATATGTCCCGCCATCTTCTCCCCCATACGCCTTGAGACCCTCAAACACCTCCTGGCCATAGTGAAGGACCATTGCTGCCGGGTCAATCGGGATAGGGCCGTAAGGTTCGATCCGGGCGTCGTACCATCCCTTTTCGGGCTCCCAGTCCATTTTGTACATGTGGTCCGTAACAATGTCACCGAAACCGAGGTGGGATTCATCGGCAGGCTTTGTTCTTCTCTGGCTCTCTTCTGCTTGTGTCACTTTGATTTCCATGGCGCGCTCCTTCGTAGGATTTCTAACCCAAAACTTCATTTTTATAGCATACTCAGCTCATTATTTCAAGTGCTTAAAATGGAGTTGACAACGCCATCTTTATATGGTGTTATTTGTGGTGATTCGAAAGGGAGTTTCATAAGTTAACCACGTAGGGAAAGGAGGAAACATGAAACAATGTGAAGGCGTACGAGGCTGGTTAATCGTGATCGGGGCAGCGGTCTGCCTGGGCCTGTGGGCCGGTGTGGGGGCAACGGCCAATGCCGCGGAAGGGGAGTTTTCCTGTGCGCAGGAAGACAAAATAGCCAAAGAAATATCCTCCGAGGCCCAACTGGAAGGGCTTTCCTGCTTCTTTAAGAAATTTGAAGGAGCCCAGGCCCTTCATTTCAAGGTAGCCGTAAAGAACGTCAGCGACAAACCTCAGCGGTATCGGGTGCACATCTTCCTGGATAACGGCAAGGCAGTGGGGGGGCTGATCCCGCAGAAGACCAAGAAGGGGCTGGTCCAACCGGGCCAGACCGCCACCTTCGTCTATCCGGTCACGGGGATGACAACCAAGCCCGGGTCGGTAGATCTGAAGATTGCCACGATGGGACAGTGAGGGATCTTAAATCAAGAAAGGGAGGTCGAACGACTATGAAAAAGCTGAGCATTGTATTGACCATCACCGCGGCCCTGGCGCTGATCATCGCAGGACCGGTCGCGGCCAAAACAGTCTTCCTCGGCATCGGCACCGGGGGCACCGGCGGTATCTATTATCCCTATGGAGGGGGTGTAGCAGAGATATGGACCCGATATGTTCCGGGCGTCAGGGCAGTAGCAGAAGTCACGGGCGCCAGCGTGGAAAACGTAAAGTTGGCTTCTAAAGGCGAGACCGTCGTCGGAGAGGTCATGGGAGATGTGGCCGTGGCCGGCTACAACGGTACCTCTAAGTTCAAGGGAAAGAA
>CAZACO010000407.1:0-4492 GCA_964483185.1 uncultured Desulfobacteraceae bacterium | reverse complement strand
CCATGACTACTGCGAACCGCGAACACCGGTTGAAAAGAAACTGGCCGGGTTTTTTGCCGAGGTGCTTCACCGGGAACCGATCGGCCTGAACGATAACTTCTTTGAGTTGGGAGGCCACTCCCTGTTAGCCACCCAGGTCGTTTCAAGGGTCCGGGAGTCTTTCAAAGTGGACCTCCCTGTCAGCGCCATCTTCAAGGCCCCGACCGTTGAAGCACTGACCCGCTTTGTAGAGGGCTCAGGCCATCAGGTGCAATCGACCGACCTTCCCCCGATCACCCACGTTGAGGGCGATACAGATGCGCCTCTCTCATTTTCCCAGTTGAGGCAGTGGTATCTGGACCAGTTGGAGCCGGGCACGCCCGCCTACAATATCCCCCTGGCATACAGCCTCAGCGGCCCCCTCAACGAAGCAGCCATGGTCAAGGCCTTTGAGGAGATTATCCGGCGCCACCAGGGGCTCCGCACGATCTTCAAAAAGCGGGACGGCCAGCCGGTTCAGATCATTGAACCCCCGCAGCCTTTTACACCTGAAATCATAGACTTGAAGCACATTCCAGAAGCAGGACGTAAAGATGAGGCCCAGACCCTCTGCAACCAGGAATGCCACCGGGGTTTCGATCTGTCCAAAGGCCCCCTGGTGCGGGTCCTCCTCATGCGCCTGGCCCAAGACGAGCACATTCTGATGCTGACCGTGCATCACATCGTCTCGGACGGGTGGTCCATGGGCGTGATCTTCCGCGAATTCATGGCCCTCTATGACAGTTACGCAGTCCCGCTGAAAGCGGGATCGTCCGACCTGCCCCGGCTGCCGATTCAATATACCGATTTTGCCAGATGGCAACGGAAATGGATGGAGAGCGAGGCGATACGGCCTCAGATCGATTACTGGAAACTTCAACTGAAAGGGATTCCGGAGGGGATCGACCTCCCCACCGATCGGCCGCGGCCGGCAATTCAGAGCTACCGGGGGGCCAGTCAGTCCATTTTCCTGGACAACGACCTGTGCGAGGCCATGACACACCTGACCAGGGAAACGGGGGTGACGCCCTTTATGCTGATGTTGGCCGCCTTGAAGACCCTCCTGTACCGTTACAGCCGGCAGGGAGATATCAGTGTCGGGACCTTTATCGCCAACCGCAACAGGGCCGACATCGAAGGACTGGTCGGCTTTTTCATCAACACACTGGTCATGCGAACCGATCTCTCAGACAATCCCCCTTTTGAGACGCTCCTGGCACGGGTTTGTGAGACCTGCCTCAGCGGCTACGCCCATCAGGACCTCCCGTTTGAAAAGCTCCTGGATGAGGTCAAGCCTGAACGGAACCTGGCCCGGACCCCCCTGTTCCAGGTCATGATGGTCCTTCAGAACATGCCCCTTCCGCCCCTGAACCTGCAGGGAATGGCGTGCACGCCGATCGAGCTTGATACCTTTCGATCCAATTTCGATCTGACCCTATGGATCTACGAGAGAGGGACAGAAACAAGGCCCGAAATAAAAATGGTGCTGGATTACAGCACCGATCTTTTTGACGCGTCCACCATCCAGCAGATGCTGACATGTCTCCGGAACCTGCTCGTAGATGCCACTGCCGATCCCTCCCGCAGGCTTTCCGACCTGTCGATTCTCTCCGAAGAACAGAGACAGGATATACTATCCGAGTGGAGCGGGGCCGCACAGTACCGGCCCGGGACAGACGCCTGCGTGCATCACCTCTTTGAGGAGCAGGCATTGAACAGACCCGATGCCATCGCCCTTATCGAGCCGGACAGAGAAAAGGGAGAAGACAGGGAGACCTCATACCGGAAACTCAACCAGGATGCGAACCGGCTGGCCCACTTCCTCCAAAACCGCGGGGTGACCCCTGAAACCCTGGTGGGGATTCTCATGAAGCGGTCGCCGCACCTCATCACCGCAATCCTGGGCATCCTCAAGGCCGGCGCCGCCTATGTCCCCATCGATCTCAACTACCCTGCTGAACGGATTGCGTTCATACTCAATGACACCGGGTCCCCCGTGATCCTGACGGACAGCAACAGCACTCAAAAAATCGAGGAACTGGCAGGCGCGGATATACTCAAGAAGAAGGTCCAGATCGTTGTCCTGGACAGGGACTGGGAGGAAATTGGCCGGGAAAGCCCGGAACACATCTCTAACAATACCGGCGGAGCGAACCTGGCCTATGCCATCTACACCTCCGGTTCAACCGGTCAGCCCAAGGGCGTCTTGATAGAACACCGTGCCCTCTCTGCCTTTGTAGACTCGGCCGTTCAGGAATACCGGATCCAATCCAGCGACCGGATCCTCCAGTTTGCATCCCCGAGCTTTGATGCCAGTGTGGAGGAGATTTTTACATCCCTCACCACCGGTGCCACCCTTATTCTCCGTTCCGACGAGATGATCCGTTCCATGCCCGTCTTTGTCCAGGCGTGTCACGACAACCGACTGACCGTGGTCGACCTGCCCACGGCCTTCTGGCATCAGCTCACATCGGCCCTGGAACCAGGAGACCTGAAGCTTCCAGCAACGGTCCGGCTCCTGATCATCGGCGGCGAAAAGGCCCTCCCGGACAGACTTGCGGCATGGCGCAGGGCCACGGAGGGAAAGATACGGCTTGTGAACACCTACGGACCCACCGAGACCACGGTGGTAGCCACTGTCTGTAATTTGTCGGGCCGGGAAATGACCGGGGCCCTGGACGGCAGGGCGCCTATCGGACGCCCGCTCCGTCACCTGAAGGCCTTTATCCTGGATGATCACGGCCGCCCCGTCCCCTCCGGCGTGCCCGGCGAGCTTCATATCGGCGGCGCGGCCCTGGCCAGGGGATATCTGAACCGCCCCGATCTGACAGACGAAAAATTCATTCCCGATCCCTTCTCCCGCGAGACGGGCGCACGCCTGTACCGGACCGGAGACATGGCCCGCTTCCTGACCGACGGGAACATCGAGTTCCTGGGGCGGGTAGACCGCCAGGTCAAGGTGCGGGGGTTCCGGGTCGAGTTGGCTGAAATTGAATCTGCACTCAACCGACTCCCGGGTATTAAAGAATCGGCCGTCGTGGCCCGCGAAGAGCACGGCGGAACCCTGAGTCTCATCGCCTACATCGTGCCTCAAGAAGCTGTCGTACCGGACACGGACGAACTCCGACACGAGCTCCAGGCCTTGCTCCCCGACTACATGATCCCCCATGCATTCGTCAATCTTGAAAAACTGCCCCTTACCTCCAGCGGCAAGGTGGATACACGGGCCCTCCCCGATCCGGAACCCGCGGCATCTGATCGTGAAAAGGCCTTCAGGGGACCCCGAAACCCGATTGAGACCATCCTGGCAGAAATCTGGTGTCAGGTGTTTGGACTTGAAAAGGTGGGGATCGACGATAATTTTTTTGACCTGGGGGGGCACTCCCTGCTCAGCATCGAGATCATTGATCGCGTAAACAAGGCAGGTCTCTGGCTGACCCCGGAGCAGTTCATTCAAAACCCCACCATCGAGGCCTTGGCCGAAGTGGTCAGCACGGCACAGCCGTCATCAGGGGACGGGAAATGGTCCTGTCTGGTTGAGCTCCAGCCCCAGGGCGCACGGCCGCCTCTTTATTTTATCCATTCTACGCCGGGCGATGTGCTTGGATATATGAATCTTATCGATCAGTTAGGCCATGATCAACCCTGCTTCGGGTTTCAGTCACTCGGCCTGAAGGAAAAAGAAAAGGCCCATACCCGCGTTGAGGACATGGCCGCATATTATGTTAAGCAGATGACCTCCTTTCAACCCGAAGGGCCCTATTACCTTGCCGGATGGTGTTACGGGGGGATCGTTGCTGCGGAGATGGCGATTCAGCTCAGGGAGATGCACCACCGAGTAGCCTTGCTGATCCTGATCGAGACACCCTTTCCGAGGAGCGATTTCGGCCAGATGCATTATTACGCGGACCGATTATCGAGCCTGCTGAAGTTGGGTCCCCGTCAGTGGCTCCTGTATGCCCGCAACACCCTCAAATATCGCCTCAAGGTCAGAAAGGGAGAGATCGACAGCCTCTTTTCACTCCATCTCTCGCACGGTCCCCTAGCCAACCGCGACCACGTATACAGGCTCAACACCCAGGCAGAAAAGCAATATCGGATGCATGTGCTCCCCGGCTGTCCGATCCGGCTCTTCAACGGGACAGAGCTGGAAGAGGGATACATCCCTGACCCGCAGAATGCCTGGGTCAAGACCAGCAGAGATGTCCGGTCGTTTCTGGTCCCCGGGAATCACCTGACCATTTTGAAAGAACCCAATGTGGGCATCCTGGCGAAGAAACTGGCCGGCTGCCTGGACTGATGCATCCGGCGTTTTGAGCTCAGCTGCTTCAATATCGTCATTATTCAATGACCTTCGGGTTTGTGCTTGCAAGCGGGCGCTGTTATCTGCTAATTACCGAATCTCCATGAGGATCCCTCTCCATGACGAGTATCGAAACCATATTCTTAGGCATCATACAGGGTCTGACCGAAT
>CAZACO010000406.1:0-4495 GCA_964483185.1 uncultured Desulfobacteraceae bacterium | reverse complement strand
TAACGGCCTGCGACAAGATCACGCCCGGGATGCTCATGGCGGCCGGTCGGCTCAACCTGCCTGCCATGATACTTACCGGCGGGCCGATGAAGGCCCATGTGGTGGACGGGGTGAAACACCACCCCATCGAAGGGTTCGGGCTGGTCGGGCAGGTGAAGGGTGGTAGGATGACGGCGCAAGAAGCCGAGGACCTCCTCCCCTCCATGACCTGCGGGGCCGGTTCCTGCGTGGGTCTCTATACGGCCAATACCATGTCAGTCGTCACCGAGGTCCTGGGTATGTCTGTGACCGGATGCGCGACGACCTTGGCGGTCGATCCCCTGAAAAAGAAGGAGGCCTATGAATCAGGGAAGCGGATTGTGGATCTGATCCGGGAAGATATGAGACCCCGGGCCATCATGACACCTCATGCATTTGAAAACGCCATCCGGGTCGATATGGCCATGGGCGGTTCAACCAATGCGGTGCTGCACATCCCGGCCATCGCCAGGGAAGCAGGGATCGAGATCGACCTGGACCTGTTCGACACGATTTCGCGCGAGACCCCGCATTTGTGCTCTATCATTCCGGCCGGGACCCATGAGATGGCCGACATCGACAGGGCCGGGGGGATTCCTGCGGTTCTCCACCGCCTGCGGGATCATATAAAGGTCTCTCCCACGGTGAATGGAAGATCCATCGTGCAAGTCGCCGAACAAGGGACGGTGCGGGACGATGACGTCATCCGGTCCCTGGATAAGCCGTACCATGCGGAAGGGGGCATTGCCGTACTCAGAGGGAATATGGCGAAAAGCGCCATCATCAAGCAGACGGCTGTGGAACAGGACATGCGGGTCCATACAGGACCTGCCCGGGTCTTCTATACAGAAAAAGACCTCCTTGCTGCGATTGAAGCCAAGCGGATCGCAGAAGGAGATGTCGTCGTATTGCCCTTCCAGGGGCCTGCCGGCGCACCCGGAATGCCGGAGATGTTGACCCCGACCGATGCCATCAAGGGGGCCGGTTACAGAAGAGTGGCACTGATTACCGATGGAAGATTCTCAGGGGCCACCACAGGGCCCTGCATCGGGCACGTTGAAATGGAGGCCTATAACGGGGGGCCTATCGGGGCCATCAAGGATGGAGATGTCATCGAGATCGATATTCCGAAAAGGGGCCTCAACGTCCGATTGAGCGATGGGGAAATCAAAGATCGATTGAAAAAGGTCGAGATCCCCCAAAGAGATCTTACACCCTTATTGGAGCATTACAGGGACAAATTCAAAGGAATCAATTGTTATGGACATTAGCTGATGAGGGGGCGCACGTGAAGATAAACAAGATCGATCATATATGTATTGCCGTCAAGGACCTGGAGGCGGCCATGAAGATCTGGGAACCGATGCTGGGGAAGTCAGGTCCTGATGATGTCTATGTGGATGAGTCTGAAAAAATCAAGGTCGCGCGATACCTGATCGGCCAGGTCGGCTTTGAGTTAATGGAATCCACAACCCCGGATGGAGATGTGGCCAAGTTTATCGACAGGAATGGCGAGGGTGTGATGCTCATCAGCTTTAATGTGGACAACACGCGCCAGGCGGTTGATGAACTCAAGGCAAAGGATTATCCGTTTATTCCCGATTCAAGAGGCGAGGTGGCAAGGCCGTTCAGGGATTGTGAATTTGCCTTTATACATCCCAAGAAGCTGAACGGGGTCCTGACCGAGCTGATTGATTTCAAGTGGCATGAGGTCAAATAGAGATTTGGAACTCGAAACTTCCAGATCTTAGAGATAGCGGTTCACAAAGGCCTGTACGGCTGTGGGATATTCGGGGGTGAGGCTGCAGGAGCTGTGATCGGCTCCCTTGCCCACAAAGAGTACGGCCCTGCCGGCCGGGAAGCTGTCCCTGAGTCTCCAGGCATGATGAAGGGGGAAATTCTGATCGTTTTCCCCATGAATGATCAGGACAGGGATATCCAGTTGGCGGGCGAGGCGGGCAGGACTCACCTGATCCATCCTGAACCTGTAAAAGATGTCCATCCAGAGGACCACCATCGGCCCGAACAGGATGCCGAAAACCAGGTTGTAGGTCCGGTAGAGGCTGCGGAGGGCCTCTTTGGTGCGGGCATAGCACCCCTCTAAAAAGAGGAGCGTTATCTTGTCAGGGTTCCGGCTGGCAGCGATGACGGCGCCTGCGGCCCCGGCCGAATGGCCGTACAGGAGCACCGGTTCATCGACCCAGTTCAATACGGCCTCGATATCCTCGGCAAATTTAAAGGCATTCATGAAATGGTGACGGGAGGATTGACCATGGTCCCGTGCGCTGTGGATCACCGTTGTAAATCCCATGGCTCCGAAGAGTCTGGCCCTCGGGACCATGCGATCCCGGTTGCGGCTCCACCCGTGGGCGAGGACCACGATACCCTTTGACCGCCCTTCAGGGTCGATCCGCCAGACCTCCAATTCGCCGCCATCTGCTGCGGGGATCCGGGTATCCAGGACCCGGCCCCACTCAGGCCGATCCCGGACCGGTTGTCGAGGAACCTGAAGGACCAGGTAGGCAAAAAACAGGGTCGTCATCAGATAGACGGCCACTATGATGATAACGTAAAACCACATGATATCAACAACACCTATTGTTCATCAAATCAATCCTGGGCGAGGTCAATTATGCGTTCATTGGCTGGTGATGCGGGGTGGTTTTGTGCAGTCTTCAAGGTTCAACCCTGCCGAAGCAGCCAGTGTTGCCTGTCGCTGATCTAAGGTTAGAAATCTGTCTGCTTTGATGGCCAAGGCCGAGGCTACATGGAGGATATCCAGCGATCTTGCGCCCGTTTTTTGGGTATGGGTACGGGCCAGATCCACGGCCAGGGTCATCGTATCTGTCCAGTTTAGAGGGGGACGGAAGTATACACCCCTCTTGTGATGGTCATCAAAGTTGAACAAGATCATACGGATTTGATCGTCAGTTATTTCCGCCCGGAACTGCTTCAAATAGAGGGCGTTCTTGAATTCAAGTTCATGAAACGTTGTCAGGGGGAGGGCCTCATTGTTGGCTCTTATCCAGCGGGAAACTTCAAAAGAGAGATCTTCCTTTATATAAAGTTTAACAATGACACTGGTATCTACATAGCGCATCTAGATCCTCTCCTCTCTGCTTTCCGATACGATTTGGCTTATCGGTGCTCCCTCAAGATGGATCGCTTCATGGTAGAAATCCGGCCAATCAATCTCGTTTTTTGGTCCCAGGGCTGCTATCTTGGCGACCGGTTTCCCCCTTCTGATGACAGTTACTTCCTCACCGGCTCTGATACCCCTTAAGACTTTCGCAAAGTTTTTCTGGATTTCCCCTACGGTGGCCGTTTTCATTAGAGGCGCCCTCCTTTCCCAAATTTACGTATATTTTATGCGTAAATTTGGTGAATGTCAAGACTGCTCATGCCCATAAAAAAAGACCCACCGAATTGCTCGGTGAGTCCTTGAATGGACACATTGGCGTCCCCAATCCCGCGGAGCGGGAAACCGGTGTTGCCGGCGTGAAAGGTCTCAGCTTCCAAAAATAAAATATCAGTGATTTTAATAAGTTCCGTAAGTATCGATAAGGTTCAAGTGGGCGATGGGTTGGTATATAGCCACGATTTCAAAAGGCGTGTCGGAGCGAGATGTATACGTGGCAGCGTACCGTCGTAGATCATGGGGCCTGACATGAACGCCTACCAGATTCAATGCCTTTTAACTGATAACCAACATCGTGCCTGAACGGAGTTTTCATTCACGCACTGCTATTCTTGGCCGCATTAATCACGCTTGACGTTATTCACGGCATGCGTTATCATATAACATATGATCATATCGTTTAGATGCAAAAATACCGAAGCGTTGTCAAAAGGCAATCATGTCAGGCAGTTTGCAAATATTGTCAAGATTGGACGACGTAAACTCAGACAACTTGAGATCGCTGGCCGACTTGATGACTTAAGGGTCCCGCCGGGCAATCGTCTTGAAGCGCTTAAGGGCAATCGTTCCGGTCAACACAGCATTCGGATTAACGATCAATGGCGAATTTGCTTTCGTTGGACGGATGCAGGCGCTGAAGATGTCGAAATTGTTGAGTATCATTGAGGAGTTGCTATCATGAAAAAGTTAGAACCCATAACCCCTGGCGAATTACTGTTAGAAGAGTTTTTGAAGCCTATGGGGCTGAGCCAATACCGACTGGCAAAGGAAATTGGTGTGCCCGCCCAGCGTATCAGCGAAATTGTCGCCGGCAAACGTTCCATAACAGCTGATACCGATTTAAGGTTGTGTCGTTTCTTCGGTCTATCCAACGGTTACTGGTTACGAGCCCAAGCCGCCCATGATATCGAGGTAGCCGAGCGCTCTCTTGGCACGTCACTGAAAAAGATCAAACCCTGGTCGGAATTCGCAGCCCGACAAGGCGCTTCAGCCGGTACTCGTTCCTTGCAGGGCTGAGTTTTTCCTTCCGCGCCAATGCGTCGAGGTTCAGCAATAATT
>CAZACO010000405.1:0-4497 GCA_964483185.1 uncultured Desulfobacteraceae bacterium | reverse complement strand
TGTGTGCTTTGTGTCTCTGTGTGATAAATTTTTGGTTGCGGCTATCCGCGTTAGGTTGATCCGGATTAGGAGGTCCCCATGTTTGAACGTTCTGAAGAACAGAAGATTCTGCTGACACATCTCAAGCGGGTTGTCAGAGACAAGGTAGGGCCGGCCGCTGCAGAAACCGACAGGAGCGGTGCCTTCAACTGGGAAATCGTCTCCCTTTTCTGGGACCTGGGGCTTTTGAAGATCATGCTCCCCCCGGAATACGACGGATGGCCCGAGAACCCCTCACATACCCTCTGCCTCTCAATAGAGGAGATCGCCAGGGCATGCGCATCTTCGGCACTCCTCCTGATCATTCAGGCCGTGGGCAGCTACCCCCTGATCTTCGCAGGGAATGAGGCGCAGAAGAAAAAATACTGCCCCATGATCTCTGATGAAAGGCGGCTGATCGGCTATCTGGTCACAGAACCGGGGGCCGGTTCGGATGTCCATGCGATCCGGTGCGCCGCAAGGCGATCCGGCAATGACTTTATCCTCAACGGACGAAAGGTCTTTGCAACCAACGGTTCGGTCGCCGGGATCTACTCGGTGCTTGCGAAAACAGGAGAAACGGAACTCTCGTTTTTTATTGTGGAAAGGGATCGGAACGGGATTTCCATCGGCAGGATTGAGGATAAGTGCGGATTTCGAGGCAGCAACACCGCAGAGGTGATTTTGGAAGACGTAGTCGTGCCCGAGGCCAACCTTATAGGAAAACCGGGAGAAGGATTCAAGATCGCCATGGGTGATTTTGACATGTCCCGACCTGCAGTAGCGGCCCTGTCATTGGGCCTGGCCGAAGGTGCCCTCGACTATACCATCGAATATGCCAGGGAGCGTCATACCTTTGGAAAACCCCTCATCCATCATCAGGCCATCCAGTTTCTTTTGGCCGACGCCTCCACCCTGATCGAGGCCAGCAGGGGGCTCATGGAAAGGGCTGCCATCGCCTTTGACTCGGGCAAAAAAAACACAAAACTCGCATCCATGGCAAAATTCTTTTGCAGCGATGCAGCCATGAAGATTACCACGGACATGGTCCAGGTCCTCGGGGGATACGGCTATATCAGGGATTATCCGATTGAACGGATGTTCCGGGACGCAAAGCTGACCCAGATCTTTGAGGGGGCCAATCAGATCCAGAGGATGATCATCGGGAGGGAAATAAGCAAGAGGTAAACCATTAGGAAGTGCCTAAAATGCCTAAAGTGAGCTAAAATGCCTAAAGTTAAGGACTCCAATGAGCTCATTGCATTAAAGAACCGGTTTTCTCGGGGCCCGCGAGACAGACCAGGCAACACTAATTCTTTTCGGGAAACCCTGTGGTGAAAAAGATGAACCTCGAAAAAAATGCCTGAAACGTGATCCGTGAAAGATTAACTTTAGTCACTTTAGGCACTTTAGTTCATTTTAGGCATTTTTTCCAAGGAGGATACAGCCAAAATGGATTTTTCTTTGACCAAGGAACAGAAAGACATCAAAAAGGCTGCCGCCGAATTTGCGCGCGGGGAGTTCCAGCCCGATCTGATCTTAGAGTGTGAATCCAGCCACCGGTTTCCCAGAGAGATCTATAAGAAGGCAGGAGAGCTCGGCTTTATCGGTCTGGATTATCCTGAGGAGGTGGGTGGCGCCGATCTCGGGATCATGGAAAACGTGCTGGTCATAGAGGAGTTCTGCAAGGTGGATTCAGGCGCCGGCATGGCCATCCATCTGGCCTGCCTCCCTGCGAAGATCGTCAAGATCTTCGGGACCCCCGGGCAGCAACAAAAATTCCTTTCGCCGCTGGTCAAGGGGGATTGGGTTTCAGCCGTATCGTTTACCGAGCCCAACCATGGGAGTGATCTGACCCGGATGGAAACCGCCCTGGAAGAACAGGCGGACGGCTTTGTCTTAAACGGTACCAAGGTCTTTACCACCAATGGGGGGTATGCGGACTTCTTCATTGTTCTGGCCCAGGAAGACCCGGATGCACGGCCCGGCAAGGGGATGACAACCATCCTGGTCGAGAGGGATCCATCTTCCTGGCTCGGCGGAAAGATGGAGATCAATGAAATCAGCGGCAAGATGGGCCTCAAGATGACTTCCAGCAGTGAACTGGTATTCCACGATCTGAAAATCGCCAAGGAAAATGTCTTGGGTGAGCGGGGACGGGGTCTTCTGAATGTCCTCGATTTCTTAGACGAGAGCCGGATTGAAATAGGGGCCCAGGCCCTGGGAAATTGCGAGGGCGCCTTCCTGAAGGCCCTGAACCATGCCAAAGAAAGGACCCAGTTTAACCGATCGATCATCGATTTTCAGGGGATCGGACACAAGCTGGCCAGGATGTGGAGCCGGATCCAATCCCTCAAATGGCTCAACTATTACGGGGCATGGCTCTGCGACCACGGGCCGGAGAGACTTTCCGGGGCAGTGCCTCTTGTTACCTCTGTGATCAAACACCATGTGCCTGAGACGGCCAAGGCGATCATCGATGATGCCATCACCGTATTCGGGGGGTATGGCTATTTCCTGGATCAGGAGGTGGAGAGGCGGTATCGGGACAATCGTATTGTCGAGATGTACGAAGGGACCGTGGAGGTGCAGTTGAACAACATCGTCCGCATCCTGAAAAAGCTGCCCCCCGGTTTCATCGACGCTGAACTTCTCTGAGACGGCCCGGCCGGGTCCGGGGCAACTGCCCGCTAATCCGTCTGTCGACGAAACCCCCAATTGAACGATCGCTACGCCCATAGCTTATTGCCTCAAATTTCGCACCCCTTCGCTTCAGGGCAGTAGGCCATCAGGTCCGGCTTTTATTTCCAAATCGATTTTTACCCATACCATATAGACGTATCATGCGAAATCTATTGAAACTGTAATCCAATTAAGGGTGCGAAAGGTGAGTTATTGCGTATTATGTCGCGATTTGTTATGGTCACGGCCAAATCCACTCCGGTAACCAGGATACTGTCCTTTCACAAGCGCACCGTACTCAACCGGCAGAACACCTCAAGAAGCTTCGGGCACTGGCAACTGAACATTGCGACAGGATGGTTAACGAATCGTTCCCGATCAGATGACAGACATCATAGATAAAAGAGATAAAGCGTCGGCCCCCTGCGAACTGGGATTTGCCAGGCCGGATAAAGAGACCCTCCTGGTCAGGCTCGCCGGGAGCTGGATACTGAAAAACAGATGCCCTTATGCTGAAAATGTCCTGAGAGAGATCGGGGCCGGCCCCCCGATCAGGCGTATCGCCTTTGACGCAACAGCGCTCACGGATTGGGACAGCGGATTCCTCATATTTCTGACAAAGGTAATCGACTCGTGTTCAAAGGATGGTGTGGTGGTAAATACGCAAGGCCTGCCGAAGGGGGCGCAGAAACTCCTTGCCCTTGCTGCGGCGGTTCCTGAGAAAAGGGGGATCAGGAAGGGCGCGGGCAGTGGGTCTTTTCTTTCCAGGGTGGGCGCAGAGGCCGTCGATTTTATTCGTTCCTCAGGCGAGATACTCGGCTTCATCGGAGAGGTCTTCATAGCCTTCGGCAAATTCTTAGCAGGAAAGGCACGTTTTCGAGGCAGTGATCTGGTCCAGATCCTTCAGGAGTGCGGGATAGAGGCCCTTCCCATTGTCTCGCTGATCAGCCTGCTGGTGGGGCTGATCCTCGCCTTTGTGGGCGCCGTGCAGTTAATGCTCTTCGGCGCTCAGATCTATGTGGCGAATTTAGTGGGTATCGCCATGGTCCGCGTGATGGGCGCGGTCATGACCGGTATTATCATGGCCGGCCGGACAGGGGCCGCCTTTGCGGCCCAACTGGGCACCATGGAGGTCAACGAGGAGATCGACGCGTTCAGGACCATGGGGATTTCGCCCATGGAGTTTCTGGTCCTGCCCCGCCTGCTGGGGCTTACGCTGATGATGCCACTCCTCTGCCTGTATGCAGACCTCATGGGCATCCTGGGCGGGTTGATCGTGGGGGTAGGGATGCTGGATCTCAGCGTGGTGGAGTACTATAACCAGACAAAGGCCGCAGTCGGCCTCAACAATCTCTGGATAGGGCTCTTCCAGAGCATGATCTTCGGTGTGCTGGTCGCGGTCGCCGGTTGCCTCAGGGGGATGCAGTGCGGCCGGAGCGCCTCTGCTGTCGGCGATGCGGCCACTTCGGCGGTGGTGACAGGGATCGTCAGCATCATCGTGGCAACGGCGGTTGTAACGATCGGGTGTAATGTGTTGGGGATTTAAGGAGTTAGCAACGGTGAACGTATGTTCTCAAAAACTCCGGTTCAGGGAATTCCTTTCCCGCAAAAGCGGGATCTTCGACTCAAGGAATATGTTTCCTTGGCGTTTTACTGACGGCGCATGGGTCCATAAATAAGACATTCTCATTGAAGCCGATCCATAACAGGAAACAAGCAAGCTTGTCTTTTGCGCCTTTTCAGATGGCTTTTTCTCAGGGGAATTGGCAGGATGAAATGCTTATCCCCCTGATATTC
>CAZACO010000404.1:0-4522 GCA_964483185.1 uncultured Desulfobacteraceae bacterium | reverse complement strand
CAAGGACTTCCTTCTCCACTATTTCAAGAATGGATTTCTCTTCTATATAAGATAAATCAATTATATAATCAATGCATTGTATTTGTTGGTTTATGTTGAACTTTATATCTGAAATAAAACGCAGAAGGCTCGATCTGGATACTGCATCGATCTCTAAAAGCATTTTTATCGCGTGCAATGAAAGTTTCCCGTCTGCAAAGAACGCTTTAACCTTTTTTCCATGATCCTTTTCGACTTCCAAGAAAAAAAGAAGGGGCTTTTCGTGAGACGGGAGGCCGAGTAGTGGCATGTAATCGTCCACAATTTCTTTTTTCGGCACCCATGCGATAAGTCGGCTGAGGGCCATCGCCTTCTCCACATCATTCAATTTTCTTGTAGAAAGATTGTCATAAAGATTCAAAAGGAGGCATTCGAGAGGCGAGACATCATGCCCGGAGAGGACCCGACATGCCATACTGTCTATATTCAATAATTTCAATGCCTTGATCCTACGATACCCCGCAACAACCATGAAATTTCCCTGGTCCTCCTTTTTCAGTATGGGAGGGTTGATGAGTCCGACCTTTTCGATGGACTGAACCAGAGGGACGAGATCGAACCCAAAACTCATGCAGCAGGGACCTGGAGAATCTTCTATATCGTCCAGGGACACCTGCTGGGGTACCATATCGATAATTCTATTAGGATACAAGATTGTTCTCCTGATTTATCTGCCACGCAGACCGCTTCATCTTCCGGTCTTACACGAAAGGATCTCACGGATCGACGCGATTTCCCTGCAACCCAAGAGGCGGGCGGCGCCAAAGTAGATGATGATCCCGATGACGATCAATGCACCCAGGTGGAAAATCATAACGGACAACCGCGTACCCGGACCGGTGATCAACCACTTAGAATAGACATAATAGACGCCAAGCGCCATCAGCGAGGCCGCCACGACAGACTTGGCCACAGAAATAAGGACCGGTCTGAGATTCACTACAGAAGTTTTTCTTTTTAAAAAGAAAATTAGAAGCAAAAACTGAATCGCCGAGGCAATGGAAAGGGCGAGCGCCAGGCCTCCGTGTTCCAGCGGCCCCATAAGCCACAGGCTTAACACCAGGTTGACCATCAAGGCGACGACCGCCACCTTTACAGGTGTCTTCGTGTCCTGGAGGGCGTAAAACGCGGAAACCATCACCCTGATCCCTGAAAATGCCCAGAGGCCCAACGTGTAATAGAGGAGGGCATAATCTGTCATCACAGATGATCGTGCATCAAAGGCGCCCCTTTCAAAAAGAAGCTCAACAATCGGTTTGCCGAGTATGATCAGTCCTGCCATGGATGGTAGGGTGATAAAAAAAACAAGGCAGAGTGCATGGTTCAGGGTGCTTTGGAATTGATCAAGGTCGTTCCGAGCCGCCTCTGTTGAAAGGGAGGGAAGCACGGCAGTGCTGATGGCGATGGCGAAAATCCCTAAAGGAAATTGAACCAGGCGGTCAGCATAGTAAAGCCACGAAACGCTCCCTTCTGGCAGGAATGTCGCCAACAGTGTTCCCATGAATTGGTTGAACTGGTATACGGCAGATCCAAAAATCGCCGGAAGCATCAGGAGGCCTATCCTCCTTAACGCAGGGTGATCGGGTTGCCATTTCGGAAAGAGCGAGAGGCCTTCTCTGATAACCGATGGGATCTGCAAACCCACCTGCAAGGCCCCGCCGATGATAACACCTATGGCAACGCCGACAATCGGGGCCGAACAATGGGGAGAAATCAGATACGCAGCCGCGATGATACCTATATTCAGAAAAATGGGTGCAGCGGCCGGCGCCGCAAAACGCCGCAGAGAATTGAGGACTCCCATGAAAAAGGCCACGATGCTGATAAAGAAGATATAGGGGAATGTGATGCGGGTAAGCAGAACCGTCAGGTCATATTTAATGCCTGAACCCCCAAAACCAAATGCCTGAATTCTGACGATCCAGGGAGAAAAAAGGACGCCGAGAAGGGTTACCACAGCTAAGATGATCGAGAGTATTGTCAGAACAACCCTTGCCAGTTCAAAGGCATCCTTCTTCGTCTTGAGGGTTAAGTACTCGGTAAAGACCGGGATGAAGGCAATAGTAAGAGATCCCTCTGCAAAAAGACGCCGCAGAAGATTGGGGATGCGGAATGCCACGAAAAAGGCGTCAGCAGCCATTCCAGAACCGAAAAGCCCTGCAACAACCATATCACGAACCAGCCCAAGGATACGACTCAGGAAGGTATAAAAACTGACCACACCCGCGGCGCGGCCAATCTTTCTTTTTTCAGGGTTGATCTCTTGGGCAGGCACAGAAAATCCCTTGACATAGCATATAAGGTTTATTAAACTAACAAATTTGGTAGTTGGAAAACAGCCGTCTGGATAAGCGTTTACATCCAAATATCGTCAATCGCATAAGGAGGCCTGGATTTGGCAAACCACAAATCAGCCCTAAAGAGGGCGAGACAGAACGAAGTCAAGAGAGTTCGAAACAAGAGTTACAAGACTAGGGTCAAAAAGGCGGTCAAGGAGGTCAGAACCGCCATAACTGCCAGTTCAACAGATCAGGCCCAAAAAAGCTTCAAGGAAGCTGTTTCTGTCATCCAGAAGACCGCTTCCAAGGGTGTTATTCATAAGAATCAGGCATCTCGAAAGATCTCCCGTCTGGCTCGCCAGTTGAACCAGCTTGCGGCATCCGAGGGCTGATCTGATGTCTGTCCGTTGAACCCCCTTTTCCTATATGGATAGTACCAGATTTTCGAGAATCAACTTCACCTGAGACCCCGACTTCAGATGCCTGTCGGCCTGGTATAGCAGATATAGGGCATGTTCAAGATCGTCTACACGCCAATGCCGTGCCTGTTGAAGAAGCTTATTCGCTAAAAAGGGCGCGACCCTAAGTTGCCTGGTCACATCTTGAGACCGTCCGCCGTTCTCGGTAATAGATTTGGCCTGAATAATCAGGCGGATTTGCCGGTTGAGCATCCCGACAATCCCGAATGCCGCATCCTTCCCTTCTTCTTCGATGTACCGGTTCAATACCGCTACGGATCCTGCGCGTCGCCTGAGCGATATTTCATCCATTAATTCGAAAATCGTGTAGATACGGCTGTAGATAGCGAGTTCCTTGATCTCCGCTTCGCCGACGGTCTTGCTTCCATACCGAAGATATAATTTCTCCATCTCAGTGTAGAGATCTCTCAACCGGTTTCCCACAATACCCTGGAGGTAGATGCATCCCTGTTCTGTGATGTTCAACCCCAACTCCCTCGCAAACCGTTTTATCCAGGGCAAGACCTGTCTGTCATAGAGCTCTTTAAAATGAACTGTGCCGCCAATCCCTCTGACCTTTTTGTAGAATTCTTTTCTGAAGTCAGCTTTGGAGGATACAAAGATCAAACAGGTAGATATCACGGGCGTGTCTATATACGGGATGAAGGCCTCCAGGGCCGATCCCGGGATGTTTTCAGTCCTCCTGACGATGATCAGACGGTTGGGTGACAGAAAGGGGAGAGAGCGGGCAGCATCAATGATATCTCCAGGGTTGGTATGGTTCCCCCCATAGAAGATGTGCAAATTAAAATCCCTTGCCGCCTCCGGGATAAAGGTTTCACGAATCTGATTCAGCACCTTTTCAATTCGAAAATCCCCGGGGCCGTAGAAGAGATAGACCGCACCTAATTGGCCGCGCTTTAACAGATCCAGGATATGTTCAGGGGGGAGATCGGCTGGCATCAAAATCTTTCCATGGTCTTCAGATAGATTTTTTCGGCCAATAGCTGGGCAATCCTTTGCGCCGCCCTCCTTTGGTTGTAACGCGTCTTTAGGGGGTCTGAATCAACAGTGAAAGATGCTTTTTCCTCCATCGTCTCGTCGTTCCATATGACCTTTCCGGTGGTCCGGTCCAACAATTTGGCGGCCAATTTGATCTTCAGCCATCGAGAAGTGGTTACCTCAAAGGTACGATCGGTTATTTTATAACTCAGGGGCTCGGTCTTGATTTCATGCACTTTCCCGACCAGGACGAATGCCGCATGATCCTGTGAAACAAGCGGGACCTGGGAATGGCTGACAAATTCCTTGCGGATCATCATGGTAAAATCGCCCTCAAAGCCCAATGAAGAAGAGGGGCTCGCCATCAGCGGGATGGCCAGACTCGGGATGCTGATCCCTTTGGGCTGCCTGGTGGCCTGAAGGTGATAACCGCATCCGGATATCCAGAGTAGGGCTAAGAGGATTGAATATTGAATATTGAATATTGAATATTTGAGACAATTCCCTTTAGTCATGTCTAAGAGTATATCCTTTCCGTCTCCCGCGGCCAGCTATCTCTCAGCCCGGATAAACCACAAGATGCGAAGCCGTCAATTTTCAATCTTCAATCCCACACCACCACGTTCACCAGTTTTTTCTGGACCACGATAACCTTCTTGATCTTTTTTCCACTGACAAAGTGCTGGACCCTTTCATCCGCCAGGGCTGCTTCCTCTATGGCCATCTCATCAAATGAGACGGGCA
>CAZACO010000403.1:0-4527 GCA_964483185.1 uncultured Desulfobacteraceae bacterium | reverse complement strand
CAACAGGCTTCGCCAGGTAATCACTGGCGCCCGCTTCGACACATTTGGCCCGATCTCCCTTCATTGCCTTGGCGGTAAGTGCAATGATCGGAATTTTTTTAAACCTCTCCTGTTTGCGGATTTCTCTCATTGCCTCATAACCATCCATCTCGGGCATCATGATATCCATCAGTACCAGTGCAATATCAGGATCTTTCTTCAGTTGCTCAAGGCCTTCTTTTCCGTTCCTTCCAACCAACACCCTTATACCCTTTTCCTCAATGATATTTGTGAGGGCATACACATTGCGCATATCATCATCTACGAGCAATATTTTTTTACCATTCAATATAGATTCCTTATCATGTATCATCCTGAGCATCCTCTGTTTCTCTCCGGGCAGATCTTTTTCAACGCGATGCAGAAACAGTGTGGTCTCATCGAAAAGCCTTTCAGGAGACCGTGCTCCTTTGATGATGATTTTTGCCGCATATTTGTCAATTGTAATCTCTTCCTCTTTTGTAAGGTCTTTTCCGGTATAAACGACAATGGGCAGTTGAATGAGGGTTTCGTCGTTTCTGATTTTTCTAAGGAGTTCAACCCCCGACATATCCGGAAGACCGAGATCAAGGATCATGCAATCGAATTTCCCTGAACTCAGATGCTCATACGCTTCCTGACCGGTTGGGACAGCAGTGACTCGGACATCTCCGTTGCCTATCAGTGCAACAACGGCTTTTCTCTGGTTTAGATCATCTTCAACCAGTAGAAGGTTTTTCACGGATTTTGAGACCATATTTTCAACTTTCTCAAAGGCCTCCTGAAGGCTTTCCATGCTCACAGGCTTTGTGAGGAAACCGATACCACCCATCTTCATCGCATCAACAGGTTCGTCAGTCGCCGATATAAAATGAACCGGAATGTGTCTTGTCGCCGGGTTGTCCTTTAACCTTGACATAACCGTCCATCCATCTATTCCCGGAAGCCCGATATCCAGGATAATGGCACTCGGCTTGTAGTAATCGGCAAAATGAAGCCCCGTTTCCCCATCTCCTGAAACCAATGCCTTGAATCCCTTTTCCCGGGATAAATCCCGCAAGATTTCTGCAAATTTTGGATCATCTTCGATGATGAGTATGGATTTGTCTCCGGGGGAGAGCCTCCTTCGATCATCGTTTATGGCCTCAATGTCTGAGGGGGGAGCGATCGGTTCGGCGATTGACGGCACTCCCGCAACGCCTGTCTGTCCGTCTGCCCGGCCGGTTGACCCTGTTTTAAAAGCCTTTTCAGGAAAGGCCCCGGGGCCTTCCTTTGCATCATCCAATGTCTCGGGAATATACAGGGAAAAGGTACTGCCCTTACCCTCTTCGCTTTTTAGCTGTATTTCTCCTCCAAGGAACTTCGCCATCTCCCGTGAGATAGAAAGGCCTAAACCGGTCCCGCCATATTTCCTGTTTGTCGCTCCATCCGCCTGCTGGAAGGCCTCAAAGATCAATTTCTGTTTATCTTTCGGCACACCTATCCCTGTATCGGAAACTGAGAAGGAAATGGCTTTTTTTGGAACCAGCCCGCTTTTTGAAAGATCGACCCGGTGATCCGCTCGACTGATGTGAAGGGTCACGCTGCCTTCAGAGGTAAACTTAAAGGAGTTGGAAAAAAAGTTTTTCACGATCTGCTCAACCCTCGATCGGTCAGTGCGTATTTGTTGGGGTACGTCGTCTGAAAGATCGACGATAAAGGCCACGTTTTTCTCCTGGGCAATGTGCTGAAACTTTCGCTTCATGTCTTCGGCCAAGCTGCTTACGTTCACATCCTCTATGTAAAGGTCCATCCTGCCGGCCTCTACCTTGGAAAGATCCAATACGTCATTGATGAGCTCCAGCAGATCAGACCCGGAAGAATAAATGGTCCGGGAGAATTCCACCTGTTTTTCAGTGAGGTTGGCATCTTTATTGTCAGAGAGAAGCTTTGATAAAAGAAGAATGCTGTTTAGAGGGGTCCTTAACTCGTGTGACATATTGGCCAAGAATTCCGACTTGTATTTGCCGGTTATTTCGAGATCTCTGGCCTTTTCTTCAATGAGAGTCCTTGTCTTTTCCAGTTCAAGGTTCTTTTGCTGGATCCTTTCTTTTTGTTCCTCAAGGAGTTTGGTCTGCTCTTCCAGTTCCTCGTTTGTCTGCTGCAGCTCCTCCTGCTGGACTTGAAGCCTTGCCTCCGACTCTTTCAGGGCCTTGGTCTGTTCTTCAAGCTCCTCATTGGTCGCACGCAGCTCCTCTTGTTGCGTCTGTAATTCCTCTGCCTGCTTTTGGGTTTGTTCGAGCAGTTCCTGCACTTTCTGACGGGACTGGGCCGAATGGATGCCGATGGCGATGTTTTCGGATACCTGATTGAGGAAATCCAGATTCATGTCGGAGAATTCATTAAGCGATCCCAATTCGACTACCCCTTTGACTGCTCCGTTGTAAAGGAATGGCTTCACCACGATATTGCGGGGGGCAGCCCCGCCAAGACCGGAGCTGACCGCGATATAATCTTCGGGCACTTTGGTCAGGAGAATACTCTCCTTCTCCAAGGCCGCCTGCCCGACCAGCCCTTCGCCGATCTCGAACTCATTGGAAAGATTCTTGCGTTTTTGAAAGGCGTAACTCCCCGCCAGCCAAAGGTGGTTGTTGTCTCCGGAAAGATAGATGGCGCCGATCTGGGCACTCAGATATTCCGAAAGGAAGGTGATGGTATTTCGACTAAGTGCGGCAAGGTCCTGTTCACCGCGCATCCGGTCGTTTAGTTCCGCCTGGCCTGTCTTGAACCAGTTCTGCAACTCGTTCTCTTCGGTCTTCTGACGCAGGCTATGAAGCATGTTGTTGAAGCTTTCAGCCAGGTCTCCGATTTCGTTTCCGGCCCGGACCCTAATCTCATGATCGAACCGTCCGGCAGCGACAAGTCCGGCGCCCCCTGAAAGTTCCATGATCGGGCGGACCAAGCGTTTGGAAAGTGGGATTACGACCAAAAGAACCAGCAGGCCGGTTGCAATGAGCAGAATGATAACAAAGGTCCGCAGTCGGTTGGCCGGACCGAAGGCCTCGTCTTCCTGTATCTCGGCAATGACCGCATACGGCACGCCTGCAATTCGTATGTTCTTATGTATGCCTAAGACCGGTTTGCCATGAGGCCCTTTGTATATAAATATCTCCTCATGTTTATCTTTTGTATCGTCTTCATCTTCAGCGTGGTCTCTCTGCCAAAGCAGGGTCTGCTCTGTTTCTACCGGTTTCCTCAAGATTGTCTTTTTTCCTGCCAGGACCGAATCGGATCTCATTTTCAGATCAGCGCCGACCAGATAGGTCTCTGCGGTCTTTCCCAGCCCGGAGCTCTCCTGCATGATGGGATCGATCTGATTGGGTTGAATCTGAAAGGCCATGAGACCGACCCTTTCTCCCACTTCGTTGACAAGCACAGAAATAAGAAAACCGGCAACATCATTGTTGGAAGGAGAATAGAACTCGAAATCGGAAAAAACGGCCTGACCGGTATCAAGGGCCTTTTTGCATGCCCTGGCAAAGAGGGTATCGGAATACTTGCCCTTAAACAGGTTGGTCCCCAGATCATCTTCGACATCCACTGTGAACAGGATGTTACCTTGATTATCGATGAGGAAAATATCATGGTAACCGTAACTTTTGCAGTAGCTTATTAAATCTCGACCCTGATCATCGACGATCATCGTCCATCTGAGGCTCTTTGTGAATTCATCGAGAGGCTTGCCGCTCTTCTCAAAAGCCTCCCTTAGATCCTCCAGGAATTGAGCGTTCGGTTTCATATGTGACTGATATCTCAGACCGGTCAACATTTTGGAAAAATAGGAACGAATGTAATCGGTCTTCAACTTTGATACAGACCTTAGAGACATCTCCGCATTTTTCTTGAGGCCATTGTAGGCATTTAAGTAGCTAAAGATACTGAAGGCCAATACAGGTATGAGGGAGAGGGCCAGAAAGCACAGGAAAAGGGTTCTTCTAAGTCCCTGCCTGAAGATAGATTTAATATTGCCGCCTATATTCTTCCGATCTTTGTCATCCTGGTGGTTATTCATATGATTGCACCTTTACATTGAAAATTGGTAACACTTTAGTCATCTGAAAATATGGTGACAGGCCCGGTTCCCATGGCAAACCCGGCTATCAAAAAACTGCCAATGCAAAAAATACCCTTTTCATAACCATCCTCATTTACTTTAAAAAAGAGAAATCATGGCATGTTTATGCAACAAACATACCAAAATCCATTAAATGCTGAGACCCGCATTATTTGAGCCACACAGTCTCGTAATAAGAGACCTCATTTGAAGCTCAAGGGTAAATGAAACTTGCGCCCTGCTGACGACCTAACTATTTGAGTTGTTGGGTTTTTTCTTAGTATCTATGGCGGGGTATCAAAGTGCAACAGAACCAAAATCGAAGTCACTTGAGCCGGGGCTAAAACCCCTGTTTTGAGGCAAAATAAATTGAGCCGTAGGAATTAAGGGGCTCCGATGGAAATCCTCTATAATTT
>CAZACO010000402.1:0-4536 GCA_964483185.1 uncultured Desulfobacteraceae bacterium | reverse complement strand
ACGATTACACCTGCATGTTCACGGACCGGAAGGGGAGAGAACTGGCACAGGGGTCCTTTGCCACACCTGGCCAGTCCGGGGCCATGGCATTGGGGATTAAGAACCTTGTCAACAAGCTCCCCGCAGACAGCTTCGGGCCGGAGGATGTGTACATCACCAATGATCCTTGGGCCCTGGCCGGGCACCTAAACGATGTCTGCGTCATGAGCCCCATCTTCTACGAGGAAAGATTGACCGCTTGGACCGCCTGCGTATTTCACCACTCCGATATCGGGGGCCGGGTCTCTTCCGATAACCACGACGTATTTGAAGACGGTCTTTTCATCCCCCTGGTCAAGCTGGAGGCGGGGGGCGTGCTCAACCAGGCCGTCATCGACATGATCCGCTGGAACGTCCGTACGCCGGAGGAAGTAACCGGCGACATCCGTTCTCAGATCGCGGCCAATCACGTGTGCGCCGAAAAAATCTGCCAGATGCTTGACGAATACGGCCTGGAAGGCCTAGACGATCTGGCAGATGAGATTATCGGCCGGACAGAGAAGAGCATGCGCGATGCCATTTCAAAGGTGCCGGACGGCGTCTACAGGGCAGAGGGGATCGTGGAGCAGATGGAGGGGAAGGACGACGTGGTCATCAAGGTGGCGGTGAACGTGGTGGGAAACGGGATCACCGTGGACCTTGCCGGTTCCTCGCCCCAGGTGGACTGGGGGGGCAACGTGGTTTACAACTTCACCTATGCCTATGTGTTTATGGCCATGAAAAGCATGTTCGATCCGGACATACCCAACAACGACGGGTGCGCCGAACCGATCGCCATGACCGCCCCCGAGGGGAGCGTCGTCAACTGCAGGTTTCCCGCAGCCGTGGCGGCAAGGATGCAGATCGGCCATTTCCTGACCGAAATCATCTACAGGGCCATGGCCGAGGCCCTGCCGGATCGAGTCATCGCGGGAAGCGGCGGGACCCCTGCAACCATGAATGTATTCTACGGGAAGCGACATGACGCGACCCCCTGGCACGCTGTGATCATCCGGGGGGGCGGCATGGGTGCAAGCGCTCGCAATGACGGCTACTATGACTACATCTTCCCGGCCAACGGGGCCAACACGCCTGTGGAGATATTTGAGAGCGACACGCCCCTGATCGTAGAGAAGAGGGAACTGCTAACCGATTCCGGGGGGCCGGGAAAGCAGAGGGGAGGCCTGGGTAGAAGCGTGGTTTTCAGGGCCCCTGACGACGAATACGCGCCCATTCCCCCGATTAATTTGGGGATACAGTCGGGAAGATACCGGTATCCTCCCGAGGGCCTGTTTGGCGGGGGGGACGGCGCCAGGGCGCGGTTTCTGATCAACGACCGGGACGGAAATCCCTACGGATTAACCCAGTTCGGACCCGGCGATGTGGTGACCATGGATGCCGCGGGCGGAGGGGGATATGGCGATCCCCTGGAGCGGGAACCGGTACAGGTCGAACAGGATGTGGCAAATGGATATGTCAGCATAGCCAGGGCCCGTGCCGACTACGGCGTTGTCATTGAACCCGGGACCCTCAGGATCGACCCGGAGGCCACTGAAAAACTGCGGGCGGTCATGAAGGGGTGAGTTTGAAAACTCCGGCTCGGGGGACTTTTCAGAAAGGAATATATTTCCTTGGCGCTTCTTTGACGGCGAAGGGGCCTTTGTTTATTGCATATACCAGGACGATAGGGCCAAGAGGGTCTTCAATTGGGTCGTGTATGACGCCTTTTCAGATGAAGTTTTTCTGGACATGCGGGTAGTTGGAATCGCCTGAGTTTCTTACATTCTTTTCTGAAAAGCCCCCCGAGCCTTCGAGTATCAGAAAGGCAGAGGTCACAGAATCAACGTAAATATATATGAAAACCGCTTCGTGATCCGGATGAGCACAGCCTTCCCGTCCTTCGCCGGGATCAGATCAGCACAAGAACGTCAGGATTGAGGGGTAGGGTTTGACCAGTATCCAGTATCGAGAATCGAGTATCCAGCAGCCACGCCATGAAACGTTTCATCTATCTTGATAACGCTGCCACATCCTTTCCCAAACCGCCTCAGGTGATCGAGGCGATGAACCGTTTCATGACCGAGGTGGGGGCCAACCCGGGCCGGGCCGGGCATCATAAGGCGATTGAAGCCGATCGTATCGTAGAGAATACCAGAAAAGGGCTTGCAACCCTCTTCAATATCCCCGATCCGAGCCGGATTGTCTTTTCCATGAACGTCACCGAGGCTTTGAACACGGTCATATGCGGTTTCCTCAAGGAGGGAGACCACGTCATCACCACCGCCATGGAGCACAATTCGGTGCTGAGGCCTCTGCGCCATTTGGAGACAAAAGGGATGATCGGCCTCTCCATTGCAGCGTGCGATGCCAAAGGCCGCCTCGATCCCGAGACGCTCCCCCCCCTGATTCAAAAAAATACCGCACTCATGGTCCTGAACCATGCCTCCAATGTGTGCGGGACGATTCAGGACGTGCATGCGGTCAGACAGGCCATCGGCGACGTCCCTCTCCTCCTGGATGCAGCACAGACGGCCGGCTGTTTTCCCATAGACGTGGAGGCCGACGGCATCGATTTCTTGGGCTTTACAGGGCATAAGGCCCTGTTAGGGCCCCAGGGAACCGGCGGGTTATACATCCGGGAAGGGCTGACCGTCCATCCGTTGATAAGAGGCGGCACCGGCAGCGTTTCGGAAAAGGAGATGCAGCCCGATTTCCTCCCCGACATGCTTGAAAGCGGGACGAGGAACAATGTGGGGATTGCAGGGCTCGGGGCGGGTGTGGATTTCATCCTGAAAACAGGCGTGGAGACCATCAGGGAACATGAAAAGGACCTCACCGCGGCCCTGCTATCGGCCCTGTATGATGTGGGCGGGCTCACGATTTACGGGCCGTTGAGCGCGGACAGGCAGACCGCCACCCTCTCCCTTACCTTTGACAGCCTCCTGCCGCCGGGGGCGCGGTATGATTACGGCGGGTGCGGGGCGGTCAATCTGGAACTCATGGAAGAAGAGATCTACCCGGCCGAGGCCGGCAGCATCCTCAACAGCGAATACGACATCCTGGTGAGAACAGGGCTTCACTGTGCGCCCATTGCCCACAAGACCTTGAAGACCTTTCCTGAAGGAACGGTCAGGATCAGCATGGGATACTTCAATACCCTTGAAGAGGTAGACATAACGGCCCGTGCCGTCCGACGGATCGCAGGCAGGGAACATTAAAAGAAGTGACTAAAGTGAGCTAAAGTTTCAAGTGCCTAAAGTTAAGGAAACTCGAAAGTCTCTCTATCTCACTTCAGGCATTTTAGGCATTTGTAATTTTAGGCACTTTTAACTTTAGGCATATTAGCTCACTTTAGACACTTTAGGCACTTACTTTGGAAACACCCCCCCGTATAAGACACGACCTGGAATTTTTCCCGATCGAGCATGAAGGCCAGCAGTTTGCCCTCATCCGGGACCCCCTCGGTCTGGTTGAAGAAGGAAAGGCCGTGGGACTGCCTCTGTACCAGATCATGACCCTCTTAAACGGCGCCACCACTGTCAGGGACCTGCAGATGGCATTGATGCGCCAGCAGGGGGGGACGCTGGTGGGAACGGATGAAATCAACGGCCTCCTGGCCCACCTGGACACATCATTCCTCCTGGATTCCGAGAGATATCAAAAGGCCAAGGATCGAATCATTGCCGACTTCACCTCGAAGCGGATCAGGCCCTGCTCCCATTGCGGTAAAAGCTATCCGGATAACCCGTCAGCGTTAATGGGCAGGCTGGATGAGATCCTGAACAGCCAGCCGGCCCCGTCCGAACCGGGGGGCGGTATGGTTGCCCTGGT
Organism: uncultured Desulfobacteraceae bacterium; assembly: GCA_964483185.1. Taxonomy (GTDB): domain Bacteria; phylum Desulfobacterota; class DSM-4660; order Desulfatiglandales; family Desulfatiglandaceae; genus CAZACO01. Next base: position 687 of record CAZACO010000402.1, on the reverse strand, counting down.
TGCCCCCCACATTGACCTCAATGTAGGATACAAGGGCTATTCGACCGCCTATCAGATGCTGAGACACGCCACCCCTTCACGGATCATACTCCTGGGAATCGGGCATCAACTGCAAGACGCCCTCTTCTCTCTCACGGATAAGGATTTTGAGACCCCCTTGGGGATCACCAGGGCCGACCGGGCAGCCATTCTCGGGTTGCGGGAGACGAGGCGAGATATCATCGCTACAGACGATTTTGTCCATCGATCCGAACACTCCATCGAATTCCAGCTCATCTTTCTGCAACACCTCCTCAAAGATCACCCCTTTGCCATCGTACCGATCCTCTGCGGGTCCCTCCAGATGGGCCTCCCTGAATACAGCAGACACGCCTATCAGGAAACGGCAGGACTCTTTCTCGAGAACCTGAGACGCATGCTCTGCGAACCTGAGCAGGATACCCTCATCGTGGCGGGGGTGGATTTTTCCCACATCGGGCCGAAATTCGGCCATGACCTGCCGGCCACCGCCCTCGAGAATCAGGCCCGGACACATGACCAAGGTCTGTTGAAACACCTTGCAGGGCGCGACGCGGACAGTTTCTGGGAAGAATCCAGAAGCGTCAGGGATCGGTTCAATGTCTGCGGGTTTTCGGCCCTGGCGTGCCTCCTTGAGGTCCTGCCCGAATGCCGGGGAGAGGCCCTCAC
>CAZACO010000401.1:0-4539 GCA_964483185.1 uncultured Desulfobacteraceae bacterium | reverse complement strand
AAGATGAACAGCAACACCCGGTACTCTTCATGGTTTGTGGTGGTGGTTGCCGTATTTATAACGAGCCTGATTACCGCGAACATAACATCCGTGAAACTCATCGGCGTATGGGGGTTGGTGTTGCCTGCAGGGGTCGTTATATTTCCGGTCAGTTATATCGCCGGAGATGTCCTGACCGAAGTCTATGGATACGCTCAGGCACGGAAGGTTATCTGGTTAGGATTCCTCTGCAACCTCTTGACAGTCACTGTTATCTGGCTGGGTCAGATCATTCCCCCGGTTTCCTTCTGGGACGGGCAAACGGCCTACGAGCGAATATTGGGATATGCGCCCAGGCTTTTGGCTGCGTCCTTTTTGGCATATCTTGCCGGAGAGTTTTTTAACGCCTATATCATGGCAAAGATGAAAATCGCCACAAAGGGACGCTGGTTGTGGACACGTACGATAACTTCCACACTGGTAGGGCAGGGAGTCGATTCCCTGGTATTCATTACCATCGCTTTCGCAGGGAACATACCGATCAGTGCCTTAGGGTTTGGTATCATTACGCAATGGCTGGTGAAATCCGCTTATGAGGCCGCTGCCACCCCCCTCACCTATAAAGTGGTGCGGTTTCTGAAGCAACAGGAAGGGCTGGATGTCTACGACCGTCATACACGTTTCAACCCGCTTTTGATCAGAGAGTAGTCATACTCCTTTCTTGTATTTGAAGCGTGTAAATGATAATAACGATTATCCAGTAAATGAGTGACCGGTGATGGGGTATCCTTAACTAATGAATTTGCTTGATGTGCTGATACTCGCCTGCATGGTTTTTTTAATCGTGCGCGGCATATTCAGGGGGTTTACCAGGGAGGTGGGATCGCTTGCAGGCGTCATCTTGGGTATCTGGCTTGCCTGCCTGTATCAACCGCAGATGACCGCTTTTCTCAGGCACTTTCTCCCGGCATGGAAATACCTCCCTCTGCTCAGTGTGGCGCTGGTTATATTCATTGTCCTTGTCTTCTGCAATGTCGCCGCCTGGTTGTTGCACAAGCTCATCAAAAAGGTTTTTTTGGGCTGGGCAGACAGGACCTTGGGCGCTGGCCTGGCCGTCCTGAAGGGTGTTGTCATCATCTATTTTGTGATTGTCGTGATGACCTTTTTTGTCCCCTCCAAGTCATCGTTCATCGCCGGCTCAAAATTGGCGCCCGTGATTACCCGTTCCTACCAGTCCATTGTCGGACTCTTTTCTCCCGAGGCTTATCAGAATTTGAAAAAGACGTTTATCGGACAGAAGGAAAAGATCAGCAAGGCGCTTTCAGAGCAGATCGACCATCCTGCCGGGAAAAATGGACGCTGATAGATTAGCCATTGCCATCCGATCGCTTGTGGAATTAGTGGCCCGGCTCAGGGGCACTGGGGGCTGCCCGTGGGATGCTGAGCAGACAGATTCCACTGTTAAGATATATCTTCTCGAAGAAGCCTATGAAGTACTGGACGCCATTGATGGCTCATCCCCTCAGGAGGTTTGCTCGGAATTGGGGGATCTCCTGTTCCAGATAATTTTTTTGGCCCAGTTGGCATCAGAGAGGAAGGAATTTGATCTTACTGAAGTTGTTGAGACCGTAACGAAAAAAATGATTCACAGACACCCTCATGTTTTCGGGAAGACAAGGGTAGAAACCGCGGAAGATGTTGCGTCCAATTGGGCCAAGATAAAAAAGGCTGAAAATGGGGCGCATAAAGACACCTCGTCTTTGCTTCGAAATGTGCCTTCGGGTTTACCGGCCCTTTTAAGGGCCCACCGGTTAAGTGAGAGGGCCTCCAAGGTGGGCTTTGACTGGGCAAATACGGACGAGATCTGGGAAAAGGTCCAGGAGGAGGTTGAGGAGGTGAGGGCCGCGATGGTGGATGGGGACCGGGAACAGGTGTCCGCCGAGATAGGAGATCTCCTCTTCAGCCTGACGAATTTAGCGAGGCACTGGGGCACAAATGCCGAACATCTCCTGAGAGACGCAAATCAAAAGTTCCTGCTGCGTTTCGAGAAGATGGAAAGACGATTGGCCGATGCTGGAATCCGGCTGGAAGAGGCTACGTTGGAGCAAATGGACAGGGCATGGGAAGAGATAAAGGAACAGGAGGGGTAATGGTATTTTGCCCAAAAAGAAGCGGAAAAAGGGGTTCTTTCGCCGAATTTTGAAATGGATGGGGATTCTCCTTTTTGTCCTGGTGATCCTGAGCATGATAGAGGTTTCTTTATTGAGGTTTGTAAACCCACCATTTACCGTGATGACGGTCTGGGAACGGATTTCGGATATGGGGGGTGATGAGGGGAACGCATTGCCCAGTGAATGGCGGCCACTCAAGCAGATATCGCCGCATATCCGGAAGGCGGTGCTTGCGGGCGAAGACCAGCGGTTCTTATCCCACAGGGGGTTCGATTTCGCTGAGATCAGTGAAGCCGTGAAGGATATGGTCTTGAGAGAGGGCTTCAGGGGGGCCAGCACGATTACCATGCAGACGGCAAGGACCGTGTTTCTATGGCCGTCCAGGAGCCTATTGAGAAAGGCCCTGGAGGCTTACTATACCGTTCTCATCGAAATATTCTGGGACAAGGAAAGGATCTTGGAGATCTATCTGAACACGGTGGACTGGGGAAAGGGGGTGAGGGGGATCGAGGCCGCTTCATGGCACTATTTCCATGTCTCGTCTGAGCATCTCTCCCGGCGCCAGGCAGCGCTCCTGGCAGCCATCCTCCCAAGCCCGCACCGCTGGTCCCCAACCGATCCAGGTCCTCGGGTCCTGAAGAGACAGCGGAGGATCCTCAGGGATATGCAGAAAATGCCCCTGTTCTCCTCTGAGAACTGAATGCAGTTTTTACAGAATAATGAGCGAAGCATTCCTTAACTTTAGGCACTTGAAACTTTAGGCAATTTAGGCACTTTTTGTTTTGACACCTATGCTGTCCGACTTCATATACAGAATCCAGGGGATCAGTCTGAAATGGAAACTCCTGATCCCCTTCCTTCTCTTTTCTTTCATAGGGACGATGCTGCTGGTATATATCGGGTTGAGCTCGCAGCAGGACCTGATCAAAGAGGAGGAACGGAGGCAGATCTTTGATCTGTATCACCTGTTTTTGACAAGGATTGATCACAAGGGAGACCAGGCCCTTTCCATGGCAACGATCGTTGCAGAGGACACCCGGGTCCAGGAATTGCTGGCAGACAGGGATCTCGACGCCCTCCAGACCTACGTGTGGCCACTGTATGAACGGTTGAAAACCAATTTCGGGATCCGGCAGTTCCATTTTCATACCCCTCCCGGACAGTCGTTTCTGCGCGTGCATGCCCCGGAGATGTCGGGCGAAATGATATCCTACAGGAAGGCGATTATGGACGTCATGAAAAGCGGCAGGGGGATTGCGAGCTTTGAATGGGGGTTGACGGGGTTAGGGATTCGAGGGATCGTCCCTATCTACCACAAGGGCGTACTGGCCGGGAGTTTTGAAATCGGATACCCTTTTGGGAAGCCATTTTTGGAAGATATCAAAAAGAGCTGGGGCCCTGACATCACGGTTTTTGAAAAAAAGAGTGAAAACAACTACTTGCTTGTCGCCAGCACCATGAAGCAGGTAAAACCATCCTGCCCGATCGGACATCTGACTGAACCGCTCGATAACGGACCCATTATCCTGATCGCGCCTCCCAGCCATCCTGCCAGTTCCATCCTGGTAGGCCCTGTCAGAGACTATTTCGGAGAGGTGGTGGCGGTCGTGGAAATGGATGCGAACCGTACGGAAATTCTTCAGCGACTGGCCAGAACCCGAAACCTGATGATTGTTGTGGGGATGGCAGGGATCCTCGTTTCTTTTGCGCTCATCTGGGTCGTCGCTCTGCTCTTCACCCGGCCCATCGAGGAGATCGTCCACCGGGCCAGGGAGATTGCCGAGGGAAAGCGGGAGGCCCGTTTGGATCTGCGACCTGACGATGAAATCGGAAGGCTGACCCAATCGCTCAATATCATGCTCGATTCCCTCAAGGAGAGACGGCGACAGATACAGGAATACGCGAGAACCCTTGAGAAGAAAGTCGAGGAAAGGACCGCAGATCTGGTTTTCTCGGAAGAAAAATATCGTACACTGGTCGATAATCTTCCCCTCTGTGTATACCGGATACTCCATGACGGGACCACCGAGTTCGTAAATCCCTATTTCACAGATAAGTTGGGCTACACCGCCGAAGAGGTGGTCAGTGAAAAGGGGTTTTGGGAAAAACGGATCTGGGGGTGTGAAAGGGAGGAGGGTGAAAAGATCTGGCAGGATCTGAGGAAGGATGCAAAGGGATTTCGGGTTGAACGGACGGTGAAAGACAAGGCGGGGCGCAGGTACACGCTTATCGATCATGCGATCCCTGCAAAAGATGATGGCGGGAACCTGAAGTGGCTTGACGGCATCATGATGGATATCACCATGCTCAAACGGCTCCAGGAAATGGCGCTGCGGACCGAGGAGATCAAGGTCTTGGGCGAGATATCGGCGCGGTTTGCCCATGAAAT
>CAZACO010000400.1:0-4540 GCA_964483185.1 uncultured Desulfobacteraceae bacterium | reverse complement strand
CAAGGCCGGGGCGCATATTACACCCTTCCATAAGACCACGATTACACTTTAGCACACCCGCCGCGTTGTTTGCGATCCCTGTGAACGCCACCTCATATCCTCAATAGGGCAAGGGAAGAGAAACGCCCTCCCGGATGTCGTTTCGGTTCCCGCTCCCTTCAAATACTCGACCGATTGAGCCTGTTATGTCAGCTGCTGATTTACAGTTGGGCGTCCCGCAAGCTGTCAAGTGATTACAGGATGATCAGAAAGGAATCATAACGCATCTTTACGAGGGTGGATACCTCCGCCATACCATTCTCCGGTGACAAGCCAAATTTCATAGAAATAAAGCCATTCGGACACCAAAAAGGGTGATGTGTAAAGGCTGATGATTTACCTCAAGCTATCCGAAACGCTCTAGATCCTTTCCATCTCTGCCTTCACTTCGTCAAAGGTACGATCATTTCCAAAACCCTTGCATCCCGTGTGTATTTTGGTAATTGGTTCTTTTGTTGAAGATTTTTCTCGATTTTTTGGTATACTGTCGAAAAATTTTGACATGAGAGCGAAAACTGCGGCTTCAAGGATGGATTATGTATCCTGCATCAAGCATTTTTCAAGTATTGATTCGGTAACCTTGTTGAAATTTGGTAAAAATTGACCCATGTGCGATAGAAGACAAATGCACGTAGACATGAATCGACGACCCCATATCCAAGGTTCAAATTTTTTGCTAAGAATCTAAGAATTATGCTCTCTGGTGATCAGAACAAAACTCCTTAAGACATGACCTGAAGCAAGAAGAGGAGGACTAAAGGGAGTTGAAAAGGCTTATACACAGTGTCCAAGGCACAAGGGAGTATGGGCTTTTTCATTTTGAGGGTATTTGGAGGATTTTCTGATGGCCAAAAAGCCGACCTACGAAGAACTGGAAAGAAAAGTTAAGGAACTTGAAAAAATAGCTGATGAATGCATGTGGAAAGAGAAGGCTTTTCAAGAATCGCATCAGGAAAAAGAAGCGATTCTCAATAGCCTTTCTGAACATGTTGTACATCAAGATACTGAAATGAAGATTGTATGGGCCAATCGAGCTGCTTGTGAATCGGTAAATCTGAGGTATGAGGAGCTATTTGAGCGCCATTGTTACGAGGTATGGTCACAGCGAAGCGACCCATGTCCAGATTGTCCAGTCATGAAAGCTATGGAAACGGGCCAACCTCAAGAGATGGAAAAGACCACTCCTGATGGAAGGTGTTGGTTCATCCGTGGCTATCCATTGAGAGATAGTGATGGCAAAATTGAAGGTGGTATTGAGGTCACACTGGACATTACCGACCGCAAACAGGCAGAGGAGGCGCTGCGGGAGAGCAAAGAGAGATTCTCTGCTTTTATGGATTATTTGCCAGCCATAGTTTTTATAAAAGACGAAGACCATAGAACGGAATATATGAATAGGTATATGAGAGACGTTTTAGGAGCAGATGACACTTGGATAGGCAGAACTATTTTAGAAATTTTCGGTGATAATGATTTAGCTCGAACGATGATAGCGGATGATAAAAGAGCTTTGTCTGCTGGTTTCGAATTGAAAGAAGAGAGTGTTTCTGGGGCAGATGGTAGGGAGCGATTATATGAAACACGTAAGTTTGGAATAGAACGTAAGGGTAAATCTCCTTTACTTGGGGGAATTGCTATAGATATCACCGAGCGCAAGCAGGCAGAGGAGGCGTTAAGAGAGAGTGAAGAGAAATATCGTCTCCTGATTGAAAGCATACCCAGTGTAACTTGGATAACTGATGAGTATGGAAAGACAACTTTTATCAGTCAAAATGTGGAAAAAATATTCGGATTTAGTCAAGAAGAGATATACTATAGTGATGAATCTGTATGGTTTGGTAGAATACATCCTGATGATGCGGATAGAGTTAGAGAATGCTTTGAACTGATATTTGATAAAGAAGAAGAATTTGATTTTGAATACAGGATTCAAAGGAAAGACGGAGAGTGGATTTGGGTTCATGATATGGCGGTAATGGCATTTGAAAAAGATAATATCCGTTATGCTTATGGTGTTTTTACTGACATCACCGACCGCAAGAAAGCAGATGAGGCTCTCCGGGAGAGTGAGGAAAAATATCGCCGATTAACAGAGAATGCCAAGGACATGATCTATCGTATGTCTTTACCAGATGGAATCTATGAGTATGTCAGTCCTGCATCAATCGACTTGCTTGGGTATACCCCAGAAGAGTTTTATGAATCGCCTATAGTTATCCAAAAAACCATTCATCCGGCTTGGATGGACTATTTGCAGGAACAATGGGCAAATCTTGTGAATGGCAAAGTACCACCTTTTTATGAATATCAGGTCATCCATAAATCCGGAGATGAAAGATGGATAAATCAGCGGAATGTATTGATTTTGGACAACAACGGTCAACCCCAAGCTATTGAAGGTATCTTAACTGACGTTACTGACCGGAAACAGGCGGAGGAGGCGCTGAGGGAGAGCGAGGAAAAATATCGTCTTCTGATAGAAAACGCCACCGATGCCGTCTTTATTGTACAAGATGAAGTATTAAGATTCGCTAACCCGAAAGCCGAAGAGATGACAGGATATTCTGCAGACGAATTCGCCAAAACTCCCTTTGTTGATTTTATTTATCCTGAAGACAGGGATATGGTCCTTGAAAGGCACGTAAAAAGACTAAAAGGCGAAGAAATTCCCAGCATTTATTCTTTTAGGATTTTGAACAAATCCGGAGAAGTATCGTCGGTAGAACTCAATGCAGTTCTAATAAACTGGGAAGGGAGACCTGCTACCCTCAGTTTTCTAAGGGACATTACAGCACAAGAGAGGCTTGAAGCCCAACTCCAACACGCCCAAAGGATGGAGGCCATTGCCACACTGGCTGGCGGTGTTGCCCATGAATTCAACAATGCCCTGATGGGAATTATGGGGAATATCGAATTGCTCAAAATGCATTTATCTGAAGATGAAGGAATCGACAAATATTTCGATACAATGAAGAGTTCCGGTCATCGGATGTCCCGTTTGACCGACCAATTGCTGGCTTATGCACAAGGCGGAAAATATAAGCCAAAATATCTGAAGTTGGATGATTTTGTGATAGAAACATTGTCCATCCTGCAACATGACCTCAACCCTGCAGTCCGGGTGGGAACGTATTTTCAGAAAGATGTCTCGTACATTAAGGCCGACTATACTCAGATGCAGATGGTTCTGTCTGCGATATTGACAAATTCAAATGAGGCTATAGAAGATGTGGGCTTTGTCAAAATTATTGGCGGAAACGAAGATATTGAGGAGGATTTCATAAGACAGCGTCCCGGTCTTAAGCTTGGTCCCTATGTCTGTCTCACTGTCGAGGATGACGGCAAGGGCATGGATGAGGAGACAAGAAGCAGGATATTTGAACCCTTTTTCACCACCAAGTTTCAGGGTCGTGGTATGGGCATGGCCGCTGCGTATGGGATTGTGAAGAATCATGATGGTTGGATCTCTGTGGACTCTGAATTGGGAAAGGGAACTACAGTCCAGATATATCTGCCTGCTGTCGAGATTGAGGTAGAAAAACCAAAAAAAGCCAAAGTTGAAGTAGCTACAGGAAGTGGAACAATACTGATGATTGAAGATGAAGAGGTGGTTATTGAGGTTACCCAAGCGATGTTGGAGATGTTAGGTTACCGGGTTATGGTAGCCAAGACGGGGAAGGACGCCGTCCATATAGCCGAAACCTTTGATGGAGATATCGGGCTTGCTCTGCTGGATATAAAATTGCCTGATATGGAAGGTGGAAAGGTGTATCCTCTTATCATGGAAGCTCGCCCGAATCTAAAAGTGATTGTTTTCAGCGGTTATGCCATTGATGGTCCAGCGCAAAGCATCTTGGATGCAGGTGCTCAGGATTTTATCCAAAAACCGTTTTCGCTTGCGACATTGTCGGAGAAACTTAAGGAGATATTAGAGGGAAAATAGCCCATAGAATCAGTCCGATTTCTCTGATACCCTGATGCAAGATTACCTATATAATTGGCAAATTGGATCTGGGACTTGGGAGCCTGACGCTAACAGTTTCTAATCATGCATTTTTCGGTCAACGAAAAATGACAGATTGTGTTCGTAAACTTCGGTTTGAAATTTCCGACTAACAGCTAGGAATCCTCACCAATTCCCTAATGCCCCATCAATATGCTAGATTGGGCGACCCCAATAACTGATCCCGGTAACTGCTACTCTCACCCTCACCTGCCCCAAGGCATCATTTTCTTGACCTCCGTGATATCGTTACAATAATATTGCAACCAAAACATTATAACACCATATTTGTAATGCCCAATCGTTTTCTCATCGAGACGCTTCCGCCGGACAGTCCGTTCTGCGATAGGCAGGAGGAGATAGACCGGCTCCAATCCTGCGCGGAGAGCGGCAACGGGAATCACCCCGAACCATGACCAGTCTCCCGCCACCATTCGATGATCGAGCCGAGCCTCCCGAACCGGCGGCCCTCTCTCTGCTCAACCTCCCGGATCCAGT